>CAIKXD010000307.1 GCA_903831265.1 uncultured Bacteroidota bacterium | reverse complement strand
TGTGATTTATAAATTATGCCAATAATTTAAAATCTTACATTGGTAAATGCCGATCGGAAAAAAGTTTGGGACAAATGCCGTGAAACAAATTTGGGCCATTACTTATTTCACATCGGTATAATACCAATTGTATTTATTAAATAGCCCAAAGCTGTTTAATAAATTTACAATGGTTAATGCCGATACAACTTGAAACTAGTACAATAAGGCTTGGCCGCAATTGGACTAAATTGAAAGTGCAATCGGTATAATGCGAAATGTGGGTTAAAGCCGAATTTCAAATAGCCATAAAATCTAAAACAAAATAATAATCATAAAAAACTTACCTTGCTCTAAGAATTCAACCTATTTTTACCATGTCATGACAATTATTAACCTTAAATATTTTACAAAGTTTTATCTGGCCTTAGGTCTTATTGCAGCCATTATTAGCATTGGTATCATCGGCTTTATTTTTATCGAAGATTATACCTTTCTTGAGGCATTTTACATGACCATAATTACTATTGCCACTGTTGGCTTTCAAGAAGTTCATCCATTAACCGAAGAAGGCCGACTTTTTACAGCATTATTAATTATTACAAGTTTTGGTACCTTTGCCTATGCCATTACTGCAATTACAAAGTACGTGGTAGAGGGCGAATTTAATTACTATTATAAATTTTATAAAGTGAACAATACCATCAGCAAACTTAGCAACCATGTAGTAATTTGTGGCTACGGCCGCAATGGAAAACAAGCCGCCACGGTTTTACAAAGCAATAATCAGCAATTTGTAATCATCGAAAAAAATGAAACTTTAGTTGAACAGGTAAGAGAAAATGGCTTCTTATGTGTGCAGGGCGATTGCACTCAAGACGAAATATTAAACAGAACAGGTATTACTAACGCAAGAGCTTTGATCACAACCTTACCAATTGATGCAGATAATTTATTTGTGGTGCTCACTGCCCGAAGTATAAATCCTAAATTAACTATTATCAGCCGCGCATCAGACGATAATAGCGACAAGAAACTTAAGATTGCTGGTGCCGATAATGTTATTATGCCCGATAGAATTGGTGGGGCACATATGGCTTCATTGGTTATTAAACCCGATGTAATTGAGTTTTTAGACCATATTACAGGTCAAGGTGGGCCAAATATTAATCTAGAAGAAATAGTTTTTAATGAGTTACCTGAGCAATTGCTTAACCAAACCATCAAAGATTTAGAAGTACGTAATAAATCTGGTGCAAATATTATTGGTTTTAAAACCGCGCATGGCGAATTTGTAATTAATCCCTCGGCAGATACTAAAATAATTCCCGGTGCTAAATTATTTGTGCTCGGCACACCCGAACAAGTGGCAAGGCTGCGAGAGATATTCAAGTAATTTTATAATTGGTTTGTTATAAATTTCATGGTTTAAATTTACAGAAAGCTATTATCTGATATGGTCATCATGAACTGTTAAGAATTGCCTTCGTTAGCAGCATATTAATCGTATTGTTTAACTTCACTGCATGAAAAAGTTGGTCAGCTTTCTTCTTTTTTGCTTTATATACAATAGCCTGCTGTTTTTTGGCAAAAAAAAGTATGTTGTGGCATCAAACATAAATCCTACAGTAGGTAACTTATACCATGATTGTGATTTAAAAAACTTAATTACCAGCCAAGTATTTGAGAAATCGTATGCTGGCTATCTCAAGTACAAGCCTGCTAAACCAATTTTGGTTATATGCGACTTTAGCAAACCATCAAACGAAAAGCGGTTCTTCATAATTAATTTAGAACAAAAAAAAATTATTTATAGCGCACTTGTTGCACATGGCAAAAACTCGGGTGAATTGTACGCTCAAAGTTTTTCTAATGATCTTCAATCTCATAAAAGTTGTAAAGGTTTTTTAAAAATATGCCAACGCATTGTTAGCCCAAAACATGGAACTGCACTGCTTTTGGAAGGGTTAGAGAAAAATATTAACGACAACGCACTCCAGCGCCAAATTATTATTCATGGAGCAAAATACGTGTCTCAAACATTTGTAAATTTACATGGCCGTTTAGGTAGAAGCTTTGGCTGTCCCGCCCTGTCCATAAGCGATATGGAAATAGTAGCGCCATTAATTGCTAATGGTTCATTACTCTATATAAATGATAAGTAGTTACTTCATTAATTTATTGCAATGCTTAATGTTATTTGCACCATTATTAGTTTGCAATGGATGTAAAGAAAAAACAATAAGAACGGTAGCAACAGCAGATTCAAGTTTTTATTCTCAGCAAAATTATAGTAACATCATTTTAAATGCTCATCATGTTGATTCAATATTGATTTGTGAAAAAACAAATGCCGAATTTCAGCCAGTCATTAAAGCATTTTACCAGCGAAGAAACTATCAAACCGCTTGGTATACCAATGGAAAACTAACAGAAAGTGCCATTAATTTTATTCATAGTATTAACGAATATAATACAGCTTTTAATGATAGTAGTTTAACCAATCATGTAAGTTTTAAAGACTTAAATTTATTGATGAATGATAGTCTTGCTAAAAATAAGCCAATAGCCGCTATTGACATTAAGCTAACTATTTTATTTTTTATTTATGCTTCTAAAGAGTATTATGGTATTGATGAAGCTGTTTACGATTTAGAATGGTTTATTCCTAGAAAGAAAAAAAACTTTGAATTACTTCTCGACAAAATAAGCAATGTAAATCATGATTATGAAAAATACGAGCCAGTAAATAGCTATTATAAAACGTTAAAAAAGGCACTGCTTTATTATCGTAAAATTGAAAAAAGTGGAGGATTGCCCATGGTTAGTGAGGCTTATAATAACTTATCAGTCAAAGATAGTGTTAAGTATTATCAAACCATAATCGAGTATTTTAAAATAACACAAGATTGGCCTGCAGATCATGATTCAATAAGCAATATTGCTTTTATAAATGCATTAAACAGTTTTCAACAAAGAATGGGGATTTCATTAAGCAAGAAACTTAATAAAATAACCATTTCGGCTATGAACGTACCCATAAAAGAAAGAATATTTCAAATGATGGTTAACTTAGAAAGATTGCGTTGGGTGCCTGAGCTTTTACCAAATAATTATTTATTAGTAAATATACCAGATTACAAATTGCATGTTTTTGAGCATGCAAACCATCTTTTTAGTATGAGGGTGGTGGTTGGAAAAAGTGCAACTGCAACCACTATTTTTAATGAAAACCTAAGCACTATTGTATTTAGCCCCTATTGGAATGTGCCGCAGAGTATTATTGTTAAAGAGTTGCTCCCTAAGCTAATGAAAGATCCATATTATTTAAACAAAAAAAATATGGAAGTCATCAATAATAACAAAGTAATTAATTCGTCAACCATCAATTGGAATAATTACACAAAGGGCGTTCCCTTTGTCATCAGAGAAAAACCAGGGGTTTCGAATTCCTTAGGATTAATTAAATTTTTATTCCCTAACAACTATGATATTTACATGCATGATACTCCATCAAAAAGTTTGTTCGAAAAAGAGGAAAGAGCTTTTAGTCATGGCTGTATTAGGTTGGCTGAACCATTAAAACTTGCAAGTTATTTATTAAAAAATGATAAAAATATTACCGAGGCTAAGTTGTTGAAATGGATGAATGCAGGTGTTGAAAAATATGTCAGCGTAAAGCCGCCAATGCCGGTTTATATTGTTTATTTTACTTCATGGGTAAATCATAAAGGGAAGGTAAATTTTAGAAATGATGTTTATGGTTTAGATAAGAAATTGTCGAACGAGATTTTTGCTTTACACAATAATTAAAACCAAGTTTAAAAATTATTTTTTTTATTAAACCCATATTATGAGTTTTATACCAACAACACTAAACTGTCAGATTTGAACAAAAAAAAGCAACCGTAAAAGGTTGCTTTTTTTATAAGTGCGGATGAAGGGACTCGAACCCCCACGCCTCTCGGCACCAGATCCTAAGTCTGGCGCGGCTGCCAATTACGCCACATCCGCATTTTACAATTGGCTTTTTGCGCTGAGCGCGCGCAAAGGTAGCTTTTTTTTTGTAAAGAAGCAATCAAAAATTTTTTTCGGTGTTTTTTTATACCTGTCCTTAATTAATTATTTCCCAGGTATGGTCGGCAAGTAGTTTTACTGAACTAATAAATTCGTTAAACCGCGCGCTTTTGCCCCATTGGTTAGGACCAATAATAGAAAGCGCTGTTTTTCCATCTTCTTTACGATATAAGTGGTAAATATGGCCTGGCATGGGCTCAAAACGCATTTCAGTATTGTAAATCTCTTCACTAATTTCAACGCGCAGCTTAATGTCATTCATTTGTTTGGCCAATATCTGCATTTGCTCGTAAATGTTTTTTACCTGCATATTGGTTTGCTCGCGCATAGCTGTAAGCGCACGACTTTTTATTTTACCACTGTCTTCGGGCTTAATAATGGCGCTTCCAACATGGTGAGCATATTCCAGCAAACCAGGTAAATCAGTTACTTTGTCTTTATCGATAGGGTTTTTTTCCATAATCTGGAGAAATAAACAACAATATTACAAAGATGTTTATTTTTTTTGGCAAGTGCTACAAAAAAACTTTTTCTAAATTTGCGCCCGCAATGGATATACAAGTATTAAAATCGAAAATTCACAGGGCTACAGTTACTGAAGCCAATATTGACTATGTAGGCTCAATAACAATTGATGAAAACCTAATGGATGCCACCAATTTAATTGAAAACGAGCAAGTGCACGTGCTTAACTACAGAAATGGGCAGCGCATTATAACCTACGTAATTAAAGGCCAAAGGGGAAGTGGTGTAATTTGTTTAAACGGTCCCGCAGCCTTACAGTTTTCAAAGGACGATGAGGTAATTGTTATTTCATACGCCACCATGGACTTTGAAGAAGCAAAAAACTTTCTGCCAAAGGTTGTTTTCCCCGACAAGAAGAACGAACTTTAATCATGTGCCAATTTTCCAATGTGCCAATTTGAGCAGGTGGATTAGGTATTTGAAAAAAGGAATATTCGTGTATTCATGACAATTTATTATTTAGCCCCTACTTCAATTTTTAGATATACGCAAGCATATAATCTTACAATCGGTAACTTCGATTATTAAGCAATTTGCTGTCATAACTTATTTTACCACCAACTTTTTATTCAGCACTTTTCCATTATTCATTACCTGCACCATATACACACCAGCGCTCAAATTTGAAATGTCAATCACCTGATGTTGTTGTGTATTAATTAATTGATTTTGCATTACAACCTTTCCTAAGTAATCGCTAATGTTCATATTCCAAGCTTCATTTTTATTGCCACCATCAATAGCAATTGTAAAATTATTGTTTGCAGGGTTTGGCGATATAATTAGCGTTGGCGTATTAAAAAGAAGATCATTTTTTTCTGCTGTGGTCGATTGAATATTAATATTATCTAAATAAGTCGCCTGCCCGTAATGCCCTACATTAGTGAAAGAAATAATTACATCTATTAACGGATCTACACCGCTTAAATCAATTAAATCGGTTCTCCATTGCGCACTGTTTGGCTCAAAACGTCCAGATGTTAAAGCTGGTGCTGTTGAAAGGAGGTCTCCACCTTTAAAGTAAAGTTCATTAAAAGTTGCCCCACAGTCGGTGCTATAGCTTACTTGCAATGTGTCAGAATAGTTGTTGTCGTATTTTGCATAGGCTACATCAAAACTCAATACTGGATTTGTTAAGTTGCTTAAATCATACTTTGCAGTCCATATAGCATCTCTTTTACCTTGCACATCAATAAAATAATTGTCAAAAAACATACAATTATCGCCAATGCCAAAACCACTTGTATAATCACAATAAGACCAATTTACAAAGTTTTGAGCATCATCGTAATATTTCCAAGTTTGTGGTAAAGCATTATTCTCAAAGTTTTCTGTCAATGGCAATGGATCCTGCCCTTGCGTGCTCACCACACCTGTTTTTGTAATGGTGTAACTTTGTCCATTGTAGCTTAAAATTAGAGTTGCATCAAATACCCCAGAGGCATTGTATTGCACAGCAGGATACTTTAAAGTGGAGCTTGACGGACTGCCACCAGGGAATGTCCATTGATAAGTAGCTCCTGCTGGAACCACACTGTGATCTACATAATGTATGCTATCGCCAGGGCAATAATAAGTGGCATAATCTGCACTAAAATCAACCACCACATTTGAAGGCTCGTAAAAATCACTTTCCCATATGCCTATACCTGCATTGGCTAATCTTATTTTTTGACCTTTATAAAATGGTAACATATTAATAGGATGTGTAATCACAGGTAATCCCGTGCTAAAATCATCCCAATTGGCCATGGCATTATTTTTATAAAACGCACTCCCGTTTTTCATGGCCAAATATACTCCACCATTGGTGCCTATTTGATGACACATGCTATAAATTTCTTTGCCATTTAAATTGGCATCTGTAATATTGGTCCAGTTTAAACCGGCATCTGTTGTTTTATATACTTTGTTTCCGTTGCTTCCTGCTGTATAACCTAACCACAACTCATTTTCATTTGTACTACTTAAACAGAAAAAAATGTTTCTTTTATTGGTTTGAGGTATAGTAACGGTTGTCCACGTTAAACCATTGTCAATTGATTTTTTTAATTGCGAAACATTTCCAACCACCAATTGCGCATAAAATATATTAGGGTTTACTCTACTTTGCTCTATCCACAACACTAAATTATTTGCGTTAGCGCCAACGCTAGCAATTGGAGCAAAACTGCCACCTCCATCGGTACTTTTATAAAACTGATTATTTTTTCCCATATAGGCAATGTTCCAATAACGATGATCGAAAATCATGCGTGAACTTTCGTTAAACCAATAACTTTCGTTAGGGTATGTTGCAGTGCTAAATCCGCTTGCAATACCACTCGTAGCTGTTGGAATTACTACACCACCTATATCACTAAAATAGGTTTTCCTTTGGTTACTATAATTCACGTAACCTGTTGGTGCTTCTCCGCCACCCAGTTGTAAAAAAGTACCTTGTGGATAACCTTCATAATACGCTGCATTGCCATTATGATAACGGCCACCCACCATAATATCTTCATTCCAACCTTGATCAAAACCCCAAAAATCGCTGCCCCAAATGCCTTTGGTGCGACTATCGTGTGAAGCAAACCAAGTGGTAGAATAGTTTATACCACCATCACAACTCAACCACACTTCTTCGGTATTGTTAGGTGTTAATCGATTGATTAAGGTTTGCATATCGGGATGTATTTGTGGAATAGAACCTACATAGCCACCCACAGGTGTTATGTTAGCGCTGCCATCGGTACTTTGCCATAAACTTAAGCCACCAAACAAAATATTATTTTCATTAAGATGTGAAGCAATGATGGTGGTGTTATAATAAATTTGGTTATACGTATTGTTATCACCACCAAAAGTCATAGGGTTTGGATGTGTATTAAAATCGTAAGGTGCACCAATAGTTCCATGTGGATTTGTCCATGTTTCGCCAGCATCGCTACTAACATAAACACCAATAAAACCGTGTGTTTGTAACGCAGCTGTGGATTGACTTTCGCCTACCAAAAGTGCATAAACTTTATTTGGATTAGCAGCAGTAACAGCTATTTTAGCCCCTCTGCTATTGATTAAACCGGCATCTGCAGCAGGCACTGTAAACCATCCTGTAGGTTTAATGGTAAATGTATTTCCTCCATCTGTTGACTTAAAGAAATTGGAAATACCCGTTGTATTAACACGTTGAGAAGCAAACACAATATTGGGATCATTAACTTTTAGCACCACACTTAAACACTCATCTGTCAATACTTCTACCCAATTATTACCTCCATCTGTACTTTTAAAAAGTCCTTCATTGGTAGCAGCAAAAATAATATCGGGCTGTGTGGGATGAAAGGCAATTTGATGCGTTTCGATATTTAAGGCCTGAAAAGAAGCTTGTCCAATAACATTCCAAGTTATACCACCATCGGTAGTTTTATAAAGTTCGTTAGCTGCTCCTGCAATTACAATATCAGCATTTGTTGGATGTATCTGCACACTTCTTACAGAAGATAATAAATAATTAGCACTAACATAAGTCCATTGTAAACCTTTATTAATGCTTTTATAAATACCACCCGATTCGCCTCCACAATAAAGAACTTGAGGATTGCTTAAAGATTGATCAATACAATATACATTGGCATGCCATGAGCGCGCAACGTTTGTATCGTTTGCATTGTATTTTGCTTGTAAATGTATTTCTGGCCCAGCAAAAGTCCAGTTACCTGCACGGTTTGCATTTGAGTTTTTTTGTGCCTCAATGGCCCTTCTTTCTTGTGTAGTAGGAATTTTTACATACCCATTATCATCAATAAAATTCTTTACTGAGCTTCTCCACTTTTTATAAATGCCCACATAAATATTACTTTCTTCGCCTTCTTCTTCGGGTTTATTATTGGCTTTAAAAGCGCTATCTACTCTGTAAACATTAGGGTTTTGAGCATACATCATTTTAACCCATTGTGGTATATTTGGGTCGTTTTGATTAGGCTTGTAAGTATAACTTTGCGAAAAAGTAACAGTGGCTAATTGGCAAAGCCAAATGATGAGCGTAATTTTTTTGAAATGCATTTTAATATAATTTAGTGCTAAAATAAAAAAAGATAATGAATTGGTATCATTATCTTTTTTTACATATTAAATTATACCAATACAACTTGAAATTAGTACAATAAGGCTTGGCCGCATTTGGACTAAATTGAGAGTGTAATCGGTATTAGTGCTTAATTTAAATCATACTTGTGTTTATTACAAATTCTAAATTCCGCACTCGCTCGCGTCCCGCGAGTGAGCCTACCATGCGGGCTCCGACCGCTTCAAGAAGAACATTTTAAAGTTCACACATTCTTAAGGGACTATCTGGGCAAGCGCTGCTATATACATAAGTTGTAGCATCATTAACAATTCCTGCAATTACCGGATTTTCATGAATGTAATTTACTTTTTGCAGGATGACATTATTGCTGAAGAGTTCCGTAGGATGATTGGTATATTGCCACAAATGGTACTCATCGTATTGGCTATTTTTATTTGCAAAATAATTAAACTGATATAATAACCAATCTCTTCTGCTTTCTTGAGGGTTGTTGATTATTTCCTTAATGAATTTTATAGAGGTCACACTTTTAAATCTTCCTAAAAGTTCAGTTAAATCAAGCTCGTTATTCCTTCTTGCAATAATATGTATATGGTTCGACATAATTACGTAAGCAAAAATTTCTAATCCTTCCTTTTCCTGACAATGCTTTAGGTTTTCAACTAAAATTTGTTTGTAGCATTCACGATCAAATAAGTTAATCCAACCCACAATAGTAAGAGTTACAAAATACAAACAATCAGGAAATGTTTTTTTGTTTTCTGACATGGTGTAAAGATAAATATTAGCATAAACAAATCTAATTTTTTCACACAGGCCAGAGGCCTGAGGGTATTATCACTCGCAGGATGCGAGCGATGGCTAAAATAAAAAAAGATAATGAATTGGTATCATTATCTTTTTTTACATATTAAATTACACGAATACAACTTGAAATTAGTACAATAAGGCTTGGCCGCAATTGTACTAAATTGAAAGTGTAATCGGTATTAGTGCTTAATTTAAATCATACTTGTGTTTATTACAAGTTCTAAATCCTAGTCAACCACCCAAATTGATCATCTTTTTCTCCGCGTTTGTAGGCAAACAAATGCTCGTACATTTTATTGGCAAAAGTTCTTTCACTTATTGGTGGCAATTCCATAATCAACTCTTTATGCCCAATAGTAGCAATGTGTGCTATATTAGCGGCTGTACCTACACCAAAAGCTTCTTTTACACGGCCTGCCTTATATTTTTCTATTAATTCGGTCACAGTAATTTCTCTTTCTTCCACCTTAGTTCCCCAATCGCGGGCAATGCGTAATATGCTATCACGCGTAATACCAGCTAACATACTACTATGTAAAGCAGGTGTTACCAATACATCATCAATCATAAACATCACGTTCATGCTACCCGATTCTTCAATTACCTCATTGTTTACAGAGTCGGTCCAAAGCAATTGATGATAACCATGTTGTGCAGCCAATTTACTTGGATACATGGCGCCTCCATAGTTTCCTGCGGCCTTTGCATAACCTGTTCCACCAATAGCAGAACGACTATATTTTGTTTCAACCCACACTTTTAAGGGCTCTAAATAATAGGCGCCAGTGGGCATGGTCATAATAATTAACTTGTAATTTTCAGATGGTTTAACACCTATAGCAGTATCGCTCGAAAACATTACCGGACGCAAGTACAAAGCTTGTCCTTCGCCTGTTGGAATCCAACCCTTGTCTAATGCCACTAATTGCTTAATGCCTTCAACAAATATTTCTCTAGGAATTGCAGGCATACACATACGTTCAGCAGAAATATTCATACGGTTATAGTTATCATCCATTCGAAAGAATATAACTTCATCTGAGCTGTTTTTAAAAGCTTTCATGCCCTCAAAAATAGCTTGGGCATGGTGCAGCGCACTTAATGATGGACTTAAAGAAATATCACCAAAAGGAATTATTTCGGGTGTTTGCCAAGCACCATCAATATAATCGGCTACCAGCATATGATCCGAAAATATTTTACCAAACGGGAGGTTATTAAAATCGACTTCATTGAGTCGGCTTTGAGCAACTTTTATTGTTTTAATTGACATAAGTCTTTTTAAATATTAGGCCTCAAACCTACGTGATTTTTATAAATCACAAAATGATAAAAGCAATAAAATCAAAAAATACTTATTGTAAAAAATACACAGAGCATAATAAAAGTCTTTGTAGGTATAGTTTTTTACTATTTTTTAAATTTAATAAATCGTTAAAAAGAAATAATATGAATAATAACATTGTAAACATATTTCTTAAATAAACATTTGGGCGCCTGTTGCTTTGCATTTAAATCTTGCCATATATACAGCCCAAATGCAAAGCAACACTGGGCTCTCGCTCATATCTTTTTTTGAAACACTTTAGGTAGTTTCAATACGCTTATTAAAAAAAGGATAATCCGCTCTATCCCTGGCGCAGCAATGCCTTAAATGGCAAAGTAATTGGTGTAAAATAAA
Organism: uncultured Bacteroidota bacterium; assembly: GCA_903831265.1. GTDB lineage: Bacteria > Bacteroidota > Bacteroidia > UBA4408 > UBA4408 > CAIKXD01. Next base: position 12,834 of record CAIKXD010000307.1, on the reverse strand, counting down.
ATTTATTAATTAAAATATAACGCCCACATCAGTAATACCTATTTACCCCACATTCAACTTGTATTTAGTAATTAATAACATTTTGTGTTCGTAAAATTAACACACTCAAATTTTTTTTTCTTAAAATATTATTTAGCATTGTTAAAAATATTAGTGCTATGTCAACTGTTTCTAAAATTACCCAAGGTATTCTAATTCAGGCGCAGCCTGAGTTTAATGAAGCTTTTTCAAGAGCAGACAGAAATAATTATGTGTTTACTTATCACATTGCCATTCACAATAACACCAATGCAGCTTGTAAGTTGCTTAGCAGAAAATGGATTATTTTTGATTCTATTGGCGTACAAACCGAAGTAAAAGGAGACGGTGTAATAGGCGAGCAACCCATTATAAAACCGGGTGAAGTATTTCGTTATGAATCTTATTGTACTATCAAATCTGAAATTGGTTATATGAAAGGTTTGTACCATATGAAACGTATAGATGATCACTCATTTTTTGATGTTCAAATTCCTATGTTTGAATTAATCGCACCTTGGCGTTTAAACTAATAGGAAGGCGGCAGTATAGCTTCTAATCTTTTAAGATAAGGATAATCCATTTTTTCTTCTTTCACTAGCACACCATTTAAATAAACCGAGCTTGTAAAGGAGCCTGCTCCACTCTTAGTTTCAATGCTTAAAGCAACAAAATCTCCTCTTTCAAATAATGATAGTTGTTTTGATAGCCATGAGCTTTGAATAATTGGGCCATCTGTTTTATCGCCCTGTGGCGTGCTATAGGTAACTGTATATGCTGGTGAATTCTTTGAATTTTCGACCACAGTATAAACAACAATATTTTCGGGCTGTGGCTTACTTTTATTGCATGAAGTAAATGCCAAAACAAGTATAAATAGGATACGAAGTAAATTTTTCATGAAAATATTTCATAACAAATATACAAAAAAAGCTGCCTGTTTTTTTACAGACAGCTTCAAACAATGATCAAGCTCAATAATCAAAATTAATTCAAAGTAATGTTTCTTGTTTTCTTTCTAACACTTACTGTCGCTTGGTCATCGCAGTTACCGTTTCCAAAATCTACTGTTCTAGTAGCGCGTTCTTCTGGAGTTATTTCAATAGTGCCACTATCAATCCATCTGCAACTCAAAGCCCTGTGCAATGGTTTTGTAATATTGGCCGTATAATTCAAACCATTAGCATTAACCCCAGTAGAACTTCCAGTAATTTCATATATGTCATCAGTCCAAGTTTTAGTATCGTTGCCCGCTAACATTGTTCTTGTTCTAACACTATTCCAAGTATGTATTTTGCCATTCGACTTAATAATTTTCATATTTTGTGCATTAATGGTCCAATTCATTCTCCCTTGAGCATCTAAGCCATTGTTAGTGATCACTCTTGTTCCTTCTATCTTGTTATCATTTCTGTAAAAGTTGTCGAAATTCATAGTTTTAACAGAACCTATTTCAAAATAACGGCCTGTATAACTCACTATAATTTTACCTCTTCTATTTCGGCCGTCTGCCCCCTGGCAATTGGTTGTTCCAAAGTCAATAGTCAATATTCTAGGATTTGATACTGAATCGTGAGTAACTGTTGCGCATTGACTCAAAGCTTCGTATACTTCTTGCACTTCCGAAGTTCTAGCTCCCGATTCACCCGTTTTAGCTGCATTATCTGCAATATTCATTACATCGTTAGAAAATGTTTCGCTTTGTTCATTATCACTCGCTGTTGTTGTATCATTTAAATCATCACGATTTTTTTTACAAGCACTAACAAAAGCAATAGATAAAATAAGCAGTGCAGGGACAAATTTTTTTAAGGTTTTCATTTTTTTTAAAATTTAATTGATTAACGATACTACGACTAAAAATAAAATAAAAGGTTTAATCGGCATCAAAAATAACTAAAATAAAACGCTATAGAAATTTACAATCCCGCAATAATCTTGTCTTTAGGAATCTTTACTTCGTAGGTAAATGAAATTTTTCTACTCTCTTTTGGTTTCAAATTAATATCCCATTCTAACTTACCCGTTTCTTCATTGTATTTTGCTTTTGAGCTATCAGCTAATTTTACCACAATGCCTGGGTTTGAACTCAAAGGAATTTGATCATCTATATGCAATTCAGCAGCTACACTTTTTGTGTTTTTAATCATAATTTCATAAGTTACTGTAATTGTTTTTTCCTCCAATAGCACTTTTTCTTTTGTTTTATCTTTTAGTTTTTTTCTGTTAATAACAATGCCTTTGTCGCGCCCCATGCTCAAAACAAGTGTATCGTTTGTGGTATTTGGGTCAATATATGATTCTCCAATATAACTACCATCAAAGTATATACGGCTGTTTCCGGGAATCAAATTTAAATCTTCCCAACCTGTAATTTTGGCTAGTAGGTAGGCACTTGCATCCATTTTAGGTACTGATGAAAGGTTATAATTTGTTTTTAAATCTTTAGTTTGAATGGCCACTAAATGTTGTTTGCCATCAGCTGGAATTGTATATCTCAACCTTACATCATACTCAGTATTTAAAATATTGTCTGATACTGATGTCCAATCAAAGGAAAATGTGGCATCTTTTGCATCATCTATGTCCAAATTTTTTACATTACCTGTTGAGCATGAGCTTTCATCAAAAGAAAGTGTTTGAGGAGCATTTTTTTCAAGTGTTCTCTTTTTTTGTTCTTTTTGATAAGCATTGTAAAAACTCAAATAGGCAGGCGCTAAATCTGGTTTTATAGTGCTTTGCATTGGTGTTCCTGTGGCTAGGGTTAACAGGGCATTATTCCAATCTATGCCTGTATTTTGTGTAATACGTGCTTTATGTGTTAATTGTAACTTATTGGTGTTATTATCGGCTCTTAAATCATACTCTGGTGTCCAGCCAGCTTGGGCTACAAAGTAATTTACACTAATGCTTCCTGCGGTTGCTTGGTCGGCCAAAACACTTACAATTATTCTGTAGGTGGCTTGTGGTGTTGTTGCGCCATTGTTTTCAACTTGGTTAATTATCGCATTTAAATTACTTTGACGCTCAAGCAAGTCAGTCATTAATTGAGATCTACTATTTTGTTCGCGTCTTAATTTATAGGTTTCAGCATTCAAATTGTTTAATCTTGTTCTTAAGTAATCCATTGCATCTTTAAATAAATTAAGGGTATCGCGTTTAGTTTCACCTTTAATTAAGCGGTTGCCAAGTAAAATATTTTTTTCTGTTTGCAAAGCAGCCATTTTATCTGTAATTTCATCCAACTGTAACTGTATCTCCATAATTGAATCACCTACTAACTGTAATGCTTTTAGTTTTTTTGTTGAAGGTTTTACAATAGCGGCTGCTTCTGGATAAATGGCATCAAATTTAACTTCCATAATAGTGAAACTTCCCTTGCCTGATGCTTGTAACGATGGGGCCTGTAAAAGTGGCGATACACCTTCAAAAATTATATCATTTACACCTTGTGCGAGCACTACATCATGACTCGAAAATAATTGGGCTCCATTTAAATAAACTGTGGCTTTTTCAACCTTAGCCTTAAATGTGTTTGCTGATTTAGCATTTATAGTTAATGCTATTAATAAAAATGTGTTGAGGATTACAGAATAGGTTTTCATAATTATTGATTTTTATAGTTATGCCTCTTTGATGCAACTTCAAGTATAATTCCATAAACAGCTGCAAAAAAATAAAAAGTCATTTTTTACTTGCCCTTTTTCTTCTTAGCTTTGATGCTTATTCAAAAGGGTGCCATTACCAGAAGAAAAATACCTTCAACTAACAGATTTAGAACTATTGCAGCTCTTTAAACTCAATGGCGATGCTGTTATTATAGGTTTACTTTATAAAAGATACGCTGTAATGGCATTAGGGGTGGCAAATAAGTATCTTCAGCCCGAAGACGATGCTAAAGATGCGGTAATGCAGGTTTTTGAGCAATTGCTACAAAACATCAGTAATCATAAAATAGATAATTTTAAAAGTTGGCTGTACAGTGTGGTTAAAAATTTTTGTTTGATGAAATTACGCAAAGAGAAAAATTTAACCTTGGTGAGGGAGGAGGAAGGAAAAAATATTTATAGTGTTATGGAAAAAGAACAGCTTTTGCATCAAGAGGAAGTAACATTGAAAGAAAGCAACTTGACAAACCTTGAAATGGCCATTGAAACACTGAATCAAGATCAAAAAAAATGTATCGAATTGTTTTACCTTCAACAAAAAAGCTACACCGAAGTAGCTGAAATTACGGGCTATACGCTAAATAATGTAAAGAGCTTTATTCAAAATGGCAAACGAAATTTGAAACTTAAAATGCAAAGTGTATATGGATAATAAGTATACAAATAAAGATATTTTTAACACTACCGAATGTCCTTCGGATGCTTTGCTATTGCGTTATGTAAAAGAAACAATAAGTAAAGAAGACAAGCGCACTGTGGAGCTTCACCTTATAGATTGCGAGATTTGTAGCGATATGGTTGAAGGTTTCCAACGCATTCACCCTGAACAAATTTCAGATAATATTAAGTCTATTGAGTTAAATATTGATAAAGCTGTTGCCGCTCATAAAGCAAGTAAAGCTGGTGCTTCTGCTTTTAAATGGTATTATGCTGCTGCTGCAATTTTAATTATTGGCTTAACCGGAATATTGTATAATACTTATTTTAATAGTTTAAAAGAAAGCGAAGTAGCAATTGTAACAGTGTCTCCTAAAATTGAAAATGAAATCAACACAGATACGTTAGTTATTGAAGATGATACCATGGGGAAAGCACCCATTGAAAAAAATTCAGTAAAAACTGTTAAATCAGTACAATCTATAAATACTGAGGATATAGAATCTGTAACGTTTGAATATAAAAATACTAAAACTCCTGCACAAGATGAAGGAGTGGCTTTATCAGAAAGTCCTTCAGATGATTTAGCCTCAGAACCTGTGGAAACAAAGCGTGAAGAAAAACCTCAAATGCCGTCTGATGCAGAAGGCACAACAAAATCATTAGCTGACAATACAACATTGGGAACGATACCTGTAGTAACCGCTGTTACAAATGTGGAAGCACTTACAAGTGGGAGCGCCGCGTGCTTTTCGAGCCCTGTAACTATTCAAACAAGTATTAATCCTGTTGTAACAGATGGAAATAGCTTTAATTATACCATAAAAAAGGAAAATGCTTCAAAAGCTAAATTTAAGGCAAAAGCGCCTGCTGCCAATGCAAAAAATGAACAAGAAAAAGATAGGCAAGCCGATTTGGCAAAGATTGACAAAGAAGGTATTGAGCCTGCTAGTTTGCTCCGAGAAGCCAATCAATTATTACAGCAAAAAAAATATAATGAAGCATTGCTTAAATTTAATCAATATTTAAAATTGTATCCTAAAAATTGTGACGCAATAAATGGTGCTGCACAATGCTATGATACCACTAATAAAATGGCTGAGGCCATCATTTATTATACTAATTTATCTCAATTAAAATGTGGTAAGCAAGCTGATGCAGCTTATTTAAAATTAAGCGAATTGTATTTCAAAAACAACCAACCAAATGAAGCTAAACAGGTGTTGAAAAAAGCTATGCAATCGAAATATTTAGATATTGCCGAGCAGGCTAAAAAAGAACTCGGCAAACTATAAATAGCAAATTAAAGATATATCTTTAATTTTGGCGCAGGATTTTTAAAAAAGCAACATCAAAAAGCTATAATATGCAAACAGTTAAGTTACATGATAAAACCTTCGAATTGTTTATTGATGAAAATGCGATAAAATCCGCTATTGCTGATTTATCTCTAAGAATCAACACAGCTTACGAAGGTAAAAATCCTTTGTTTTTAGGAATACTTAATGGTTCGTTTTTATTTGCCGCTGATTTATTTCGCCAAATAAATGGCAGTGCCGAAATCTCTTTTTTAAAAATGGCTTCCTACCAGGGAACTTCAACTACTGGAAAAATAAATGAGCTAATTGGCTTAAACGAAGACATCAGTAACCGACATATAATAGTTATTGAAGATATTGTGGATACCGGCATCACACTCGAGAAAATTATAGCTGATTTGCAAAAAAGACAACCTGCCAGTATTGCTATTGCCACACTTTTGTTTAAACCTGCTGCCTATCAAAAAAATATTAAAGTTAACTATGTAGGAATTGAAGTTGCAAATGATTTTCTTGTTGGATATGGACTCGATTATGATGGTTTAGGAAGAAATTTAAAAGAGATATATAGGCTGAAAGCATAGTAATTAGGGTTAAGTTCAATTTTTAACATTAATTCTTTTCAATAAATTTACTTTTAAACGTTATCTGTTTAAAATACCACATATGAGAACGATATATTTTTTGCTTTCTGCATTATGCATATGCACAGCAACGTTTGCAAATTCAAATGATAGTTTACCAAAAGCATATCCTAAACAAAATGAAATAGGTTTAATTATAAATCCTATTGGGGTAGCGCTTTTAGGAGCGACACCTAACGGCCAAAGAATGGGAGTTATTTATAAGAAGAGCCTCAAAACGCCAACCCTTTATTTCACATCTGGTTTCTATTATCAGAGGCTTAAAAATGATTTTGACAGAGGAAATGAACTAACATTAGAAGTAAATGGGCTCTTGCGTAATATTCAATACCGTAAAGAAATTACGAATAAAGCTATATTAAGTTTGGGTGCCGAAAAAAGATGGATTGTGAATCAATATCCGGCCATTGTTACTTATTTGGGAATTGAAATGTTGTTCAGTTATGGTAATGAATTTTCCAACACCGGCAACCAATGGATGAAAGCTGATACAAGTTATGGGTTAGAATACAGTATGCAAAATTTACAACCTGATTCTGATTTTGTACAAACTAAAGAAACGAACAGAATGAATATTGGAGGCGGTATTCAGTTAAACGCAGGTATACAATTGCATTTGGGTAAAAGATGCTATTTGTTTGCACAGGCCGCACCATCTTTAATGTTAAGCACTGGTACTAGGGTTGAAGAAAATTTTATTAATAATACAACCTACAAATACAAAACTTCTCAATTCGATTTTGATATGCGCGCTTTAGTGAGTGATATTGGTTTGGTTTATAAATTTTAGCCCAAATTATACAGCAGGAATCATTGGTCAACAAAATTTAGCAATAGTATCAAGCGCGCACAAACTGCTCTAGATTGAAAGAATAGCGAGCTATTTTTACATTCAAAATGAGAGCAAGTGCTTGAGGTTGAAGGGAAATAAAGTTGAGTAGTTTTCAACTGTATAATTTGGGTTAAAGCAAAACAAAAAACCCGATAAGATATTTTCGGGTTTTTTAGAATTTAGTATTTTTAATTTAGAATTTCTATCCTTATCCTTTCAAGGCCTCTGCACCACCTACAATTTCTAAGATCTCATTCGTAATGGCAGCCTGACGCGCTTTGTTATAGCTTAATTTCAACTCTTTAATCAACGCTCCTGCATTATCGGTTGCTTTATGCATCGATGTCATACGTGCACCATGCTCTGAAGCATGAGAGTCTAATAGTGTTTTATAAAACTGAACCTTTAATGATTTAGGAATCAAATCGCGTACAATTGATTCTTGATTAGGTTCAAAAATAAAATCGATATTGCTTTGTTTTTGTACACCGTTATTTTTTGGGGGTGCTACTGGCAAAAATTGTTCTGTTACAACTTCTTGAACTGCAGCATTCTTAAACTTATTGTAAATAATCTCTACCTTGTCAAATTGCGCATCTGCAAAGGCTTTCATAACCATTTCAGCTACAGGAGCAACATTGTCAAAGGTTAAGCTATCGTATAGTTCATGTAATCTTTTTGGTAAATCAGTTCCAACAATGCTGTACTCTGTTTTCTTGAAAAAATCATTTGCTTTTTTACCTACACAAAGAACACTTACTTTACAATTTTTGTATTCGTGATTTGCGAGGTAATTTGCTCTTTTAATTACATTCATATTAAAGGCACCACACAAACCTCTGTTGGAGGTAACTACTACAATAAGTACATTCTTTACATCTCTTACTCTAGAATATTGACCACCTTCTGAGGCATCAACACTACCACTTACATTTTGCAATATTTCTTGCAATTTGTTGGCATAAGGTCGCATTTGTATAATTGCATCTTGTGCCCTGCGCAACTTTGCTGCCGAAACCATTTTCATAGCTTTGGTAATTTGTTGCGTAGAAGAGATGGAAACAATTCTATTACGTACTTCTTTTAAGTTAGCCATTTTACTTTAATTCAATGCGGTAAGCAATTAATTATTTTAATAAAAACCCAATTTGTAGTTTATTATATTTTAAATCTTTTAGCTAATTCCTTAGCTTCAGAATCTAAAATATTAGTAATTTCATCTGTTAATTTACCAGCTTTTAAATCGTTAAGCACATTTTTATGCTTAGCCTCTAAAATGCTTAAGAAATCGGTTTCAAACTCTCTTACTTTATTTACAGGCACAGCACTTAATAGACCTTTTGTGCCTACATAGATTATTGCTGTTTGTTGCTCCACTCTCAATGGCGAAAACTGACCTTGTTTTAAAATTTCAACGTTTCTAGCTCCTTTATCTAATACCGATTTAGTAGCAGCGTCTAGGTCAGAACCAAACTTTGAGAAAGCCTCTAACTCACGATATTGTGCTTGATCTAATTTTAATGTACCAGACACTTTTTTCATTGATTTAATTTGAGCATTACCACCAACACGTGATACCGAAATACCTACGTTAATTGCAGGACGCACACCAGAGTTGAACAAGTTTGACTCCAAGAATATCTGACCATCAGTAATTGAAATTACGTTAGTTGGGATATACGCTGAAACGTCACCTGCTTGTGTTTCAATAATTGGAAGTGCAGTTAATGAGCCACCACCTTTAACGATATCTCTAATAGAATCTGGCAAATCGTTCATACTTTGAGCGATAGTATCAGAAGCATTAATCTTGGCAGCTCTTTCAAGCAAACGGCTATGTAAGTAAAATACGTCACCTGGATAAGCTTCACGTCCTGGAGGTCTACGTAATAATAATGAAACCTCGCGGTAAGCTACAGCTTGCTTGGATAAATCATCATAAATAATTAAAGCAGGTCTACCGGTATCTCTAAAAAATTCACCAATTGCAGCACCTGCAAACGGAGCGTAAAACTGCATTGGAGCAGGATCAGAAGCCGTTGCAGAAACAATTACTGTATATGGCATTGCACCTCTTTCTTCTAACACACGTAATACGTTAGCTACCGTTGAACCTTTTTGTCCAATGGCCACATAAATGCAATATACAGGATTTCCAGCTTCGTAAAATTCTTTTTGATTAATAATGGTATCGATAGCCACTGCAGTTTTACCTGTTTGACGATCACCAATGATTAACTCACGCTGTCCACGTCCAATTGGAATCATAGCATCAATTGCTTTTAAACCAGTTTGTAATGGTTCGTTTACAGGTTGACGATAAATTACGCCTGGTGCTTTTCTTTCGATAGGCATTTCGTATGTTTTACCTGTAATGGCACCTTTACCATCAATTGGCATACCTAAAGTATCTACAACACGACCTAACATACCTTCTCCAACATTGATAGAGGCAATTTTGCGTGTTCTTTTAACTACGGCACCTTCTTTAATTCCTGATGCTGAACCAAGTAAAACGGCACCTACGTTATCTTCTTCAAGATTTAAAACGATACCTTTTAAGCCTGTTTCAAACTCAATCAACTCACCTGATTGTACATTCGACAAACCATAGATGCGAGCAATTCCGTCACCTACTTGCAATACTGTTCCTACTTCTTGTAGTTCAGTTTCTGAGCGAAACCCAGCCAATTGTTGTCTTAAAATTGCAGATACTTCTGCTGATTTTACTTCTGCCATGGTAATTTTATTATTGAATTCTTTGTGTTAGTTGTTGTTTCACTTTTAATAATTGAGAAGAAACACTGCTGTCTACTTGCGTGTCTTCATATCTTAAAACAAAGCCACCAATAAGGGCTTCGTTAATAGTTTCATTTAAATTAACTTCACATTTGGTGGCTTCTTTTACCAATTGTGTAATTTTTACGCGCTCTTCTTCACTCAGTTTAGATGCTGAGGTTACAAATACATTCACAATATGCTTGTGCTTGTTATATAATTCAGTAAAGCTGTAACAAATATCTAAAAGTAAGCCTTCGCGATGATTTTCTAAAAGCATATTTAAATAAAGTATGGTTTGGTTATCGATACCACCTTCAAAAATCTCCTTAAAAATAGCTTTTTTAATTATTGGCTTTATTACAGGACTTCCTAGCATCGCCCTGAAATCTCTGTTTTTGCAAATATCTTCTATCAAGTTAACGTCCATTTTTAACTTTTCTAGTTCAGCATCATTTTTTGCTAAACTAAATAAAGCTAAGGCGTATCTTTTTGAAATCTTGTTTCCTTTCATGTGAAGGCTAATTTGTAAAGATTAATTTAATTTAACATCGTTAATTAATGAGGCAACCAATGTTTTTTGGTTTTCATCTTTAGATAAGTCTTTACGAATAATTTTCTCAGCAATCTCAACCGACATTAATGCTACTTGGCTCTTAAGTTCGTTAATCGCTAACATTTTTTCATTTTGAATGCTGTTACGAGCATCTGCCATAATTCTTTGTGCTTCTTTTTGAGCTACTTCTTTGGCATCGTTAATCATAGATTCTTTTATTTCGCGAGCTTCTTTAAGCATTTTGTCCTTTTCAAGACGCGCTTCTGCGAGCAACTTTTCGTTGTTCATTTGAAGTTCTGCCATTTCTTCTTTTGCTTTTTCTGCAGAAGCGAGAGCGGTTTCTATTGATTCTTCCCTATCATGAATCATTTTGAGAATTGGCCCCCATGCATATTTCTTCATCAAGAAAAATACAATTAAAAAGGTTACAGTCATCCAAAAGATGAGACCTAATTCTGGTTTAACTAAATTCATTTTTTAATTATTGAGTGTTTAAAATTATTTATTCTTTAAGAACCTATTAACACAGGCAATCCCTGCGTTAATAGGAAATTTGCTGAAAATGATTACTTAGTTAAAACAACTAGTAAACCAATTACCATGGCAAAGAATGCAGCACCTTCAACAAGTGCAGCAGTCAAAATCATGTTTGCACGGATGTCGTTGCTAGCTTCTGGCTGACGAGCGATTGACTCTAAAGCACTTCCGCCAATACGACCAATACCTAAACCTGCAGCTAAAGCAGCAAGACCAGCTCCTAGAGCAGCAATACCATATCCTAAACCGATATTGTCAACTGCAGCTTGTAATAAAACGTTTGATAACATAATTAATTATTTATAGGGTTAAAAAATGCCCGATACACGGGAATATTGTTGTTTAATTATTCTTTTAATTAATGTGCATGTGATTCTTCATGATGTCCTTCTTCTACAGCAGTTCCAAAGTATACTGCACTTAACAATGTAAATACATAGGCCTGCAAAAATGCAACTAATAACTCCATTACCATCATAAATACTGTAAATGCGGTTGAAAACAAAGAAAATCCAAGTCCTGCTCCAGTGCTCATCTCGCCAAATATAAATATTAAGCTAAAAAATGAAAGGGCAATAATATGACCTGCGGTAATGTTAGCAAACAAACGCACCATTAATACAAATGGTCTTAAGAATAAACCTAATATTTCTATTGGCGTTAGGATAATTAATACCCAAGCAGGTACACCGGGCATAGCAAAAATATGATGCCAATAGTTTTTGTTTGCACTAATAACTGTTACAATAAAGGTTAAGGTTGCCAAAGTTAATGTAACTGCTACATTTCCCGTTAAATTAGCACCTCCTGGAAATATTGGAATAAGTCCCAACAAATTATTGATCCATATAAAGAAAAACACAGTTAATAAATATGGCATAAACTTCTTATATTTTTTTTCGCCAATACTTGCCTTGGCCACATCATCTCTAATGAAAATAATAATAGGTTCAACAAAAGACTGAAGCCCTTTTGGTGCTTTGCCGGGATTAGCGGTGTATGCTTTAGCTACTGAAATAAATATCCAGCACAATAATATAACACTAAAAAGTAAAGTGGCTACGTTTTTAGTAATAGATAAATCGTAAAACGTTTCAGTTAATGCCTTGTTTTCATTGCCATTAAAATCAACAGCAATAATTTTATTTTCGTGAATTTTATAAATAATTCCCGTTTTTTCTGATTCATAAGCAGCGTGGCCATGTTCAAAACGACTGCTTGAAAAAATATCTAACCCTGCTTCAGAATAAATAATAACAGGCAATGGAACAGACAGATGTCCCGCGATATGCCAATCGTGCGAATCGCCTACGTGTTCTAAAATCATTTTTCCGGCATTGAACTTTTCTTCGCCATGTTCAGCACCTGCTGCGTGAGCCGCCTCGTGTGATTCGGTTGATAAAGTGCTATGTTCATGCTCCGCTGTGGCATGAGCAGCTGTGCTGTCGTTTGCTAGCGCAGTAGAGGCCCCTGACAAAAATAAACTTGTAAGTAAAAGGCTAAAAACTATTCTTAAAGTGTTGATTTTATTGAGCATTTCGTTATTTTTCGACACGTATTTTTTCAATTCGGGCGCAAAGCTACACTATTTTTGTGGATTCAAAAAATTAATTACCTACTGTAGGTTTAATTTTTTTTATTTAATTTTTACAACTCCTTTCTTTTAAAGACGATTGTTTGTTTATTGATATTCAAATTAAGTTATTAACTGATAGTCATTACTTATCAAAAATAAAACTTGAAAAAAAGTCAAATTTTGCTCATGAAAAATTATATATACTTTTTGGTTTAACCCAAATTAATCAATAGGAGATTTAAAAAATCG
>CAIKXD010000306.1 GCA_903831265.1 uncultured Bacteroidota bacterium | reverse complement strand
GTATAATAATTAGAAGGTTGCAGTTACTGAAAAAACCCATCTTCTGCCTAATCCAACATTTACATTAGCAGAATTTACACTAAATGTTTGCCCTGTACCATATCCATTATCTTGAGCATCCGTAATATAAAAACTATCTAATAAATTCATTACCGAGGCTCTAAAATCGTATTTGTTTTTGTTGTTAAAAAAAGAATAACCACAACTCAAATCTAACATAGCATAATCTGGCATTCGCCATGACTGGCGGCCTATATTAGGGCCAAAGTTATTTGCATTATTTGTTATCACTAAAGCTTCTGGCGAATAATTTGCGTAATTTCTACTAAAGTAGTTTAATTGAGGTTTAATATAAAGACCTTTAATTGGCTCATATCTTACTGAAGTAGCGTAGGTAAACTGCGCTGCATCACCAACTTTTACACCAGTAGGGTCAAACTTTGCTCTAGCTACCTCATCCCCCACTTGGTCAAATAAAATAGCTGTGGCAGGTTTAGTCCATTCCCAATCACCTAATGAAACCATCCCTTCAAATGTTAAAACTCCTATTGGCTTAAAAGCACAATCGAATTCTATTCCTTTGTGCAAAGCTGCCATGCCCGATGCATAACTTGATATTGGATCTCCAGGATTTGCAGGATCAGTTAAAGATACCCTTACCGGCCTGTTATTCCAAATGGTATAGTACCCATTTAAATTGGCTGAAAACATTTGTGATTTGTAATTATATCCGAGCTCAAAGGATTGAATTTCTTCATTTTTTACTCCTTGAACAATTTTATTATTAGAAGCAATCACAAAATCCATTAAAGGAGCTCTTGAAAAATAACCAAGATTAAAAAAAACATTTTGCTTTTCAGTAATATTAAAATTCATTCCTCCTTTGACTACACCGCCTTTTAAATATTGTATTTCAGTAGTATTATTCACTAATCCCTCTGAATTTCTATCATAATTAACCCCTTGATAATTGATGATATCGTTATATCCAATATTCAACGTAGTGTCTCCAACAACGAGTGTTTTCTTTAAAAAATAATTTGTTTGTTGATAACCACTATATGAGCCACTTACATTTAAGAAAGCTGTCCACCAGCCTGCTTTGTACTCTGCCATACCAAACAAACCGCTCCATCCAATATTTCTTTTAAGGTTTTGCTGAATAATATCGCCTTTATATTTAGGCGTTTTAGGATCTGCATTTAAATCGGGTGAAATATCTACATAATCTCCACCTAATAAATCATCAAGTTTACTGTATACTTTTCCTTCAAAATACCTTAAATCAAATCCTCCAGAAATTTCTAACTTTCTAGATGGATTGTATGAAAAAGTGCTAAGTGTTCCATACCAGGCGTGCTCGTTAAAGTTTTTGCGTAGAAAATTTTCTGATCTTCTAAGACCAGGGGCAATTGAGGTTGCTGTTCCTGGAGTTGCATTGTAATTTTTATCGTATTCCTTTTGTATATCCAACTCTCCATTCGTATTTCCTGATACCAAATCGGCATTGCTTTGTAATTGCGTTCCGTATCCAGAACCAAAAGAGGCATATGCCATATTGGTGATGTAAAATTTGTCATTCACATTCCAAAAATCTCTTAAACTAATAACAGGCTTATGGTATTGATTAATGTTAGTTCTAAAAACTTCTTGCTCATTTTTATTTCCTCCTTCTTTTCTTCTTAAATATCCCCATGTTGGATTGTATCTTCTATTGTAGGAGTATTTCACATTTCCCACTGTGTCCATTCCTAATTTTTGCGATTCAGATAAAGAGTAGGTAAATACTGGCGTTGTAACAAATCCACGCTGCGCACTTGTTTGAGGCGCTCCGAAACCACTTAAACTTAAATGATGTTTGCCTAATTGTTTCTCTACTTTTAAGTAATAAAAAAAACGTTCAGAATTTAAATTATCTACCCAACCATCGTTTTTACCATAAGAAATAGCCGAGTTTATTGACCAATTGCCTTTAAGTTTGCCGCTATTTAAACTGAGTGTGGTACGTAAGTTGTTGTTGTTGCCAAATTCTTGTTTAACTACAAAACGTCTGTTTGCTTCAATTCCACTTGTTAAAATATTCATTGTGCCTCCAATTGAAGGAATGGCTAACTTAGAAGCACCAAGGCCGCGTTGAACCTGAATAGCTTTTGTTTGATTATCTAATCCAAACCAATTGCTCCAAAATACACGGCCGTTATGCATGTCATTCATAGGAATTCCATCTAGCAAAACCATTACATTTTGAGAATTAAACCCTCTGATACTTATTCTTGCATCACCATCGCCTCCGCCTCTTTGAGTGGCATAAACTCCGGGTGTTGAGTTAAGCACCATTGGTAAATCCTGGGTGCCTAACTGTTCTTGAATTTTTTGTGGTGTAATGTTTGAAAATGCCACAGGAGTTTTTCGAGCAATTGCAATGTCTGCAACTATTTCAACCTCCTTGAGCACCTTGCTTTCTAGAGCGTAGTTTAAAGTAATTGTATTCCCTTTTACAGCTATATTTTTTTCTATAGGTGTGTAACCTACATAAGATATAGTTATAGTGTAATTACCATCTTCTAAACTTAAGAAATAGTTCCCGTCTAAATCTGTTGCTATGGCTTTTGTAGCTCCGGCAGAGACTGTAGCCCCAATTAGTGGTTCACTTGTTACTGCATCAGTTAATATTCCTTTAACACCCGTTTTTTGGGCAAAGGTAGCAGTAGATATTAAAAATACACACAGAAAAAGCTGTATTATTCTATTCATAAAAATGAGAAAAATAACTTCCTAAAATTAGTTTTTACTGAACTTTACTAGTCTTGAATTTTCTTTAGAGTCTGTTATTCTCGCGAAATAAATCCCAGAGGTTAAATTTTGCACATCAACATTTACTTTAGGAGAAAAATTTGCAACAGCTAATTGTTGTTGCATCTTTCCAGTGATGTCAAAAATCTCAATTAGTTTTATATTTTCGTTTGCAACAAAATAAATTGTGTTTAAAACTGGATTTGGAAATGAATTAATTTTTAGGTTGTTTGCAATTTCATTCAATCCAACATTACAAATACACTCATGTGCACCTAGATTGTCAAATGTGTTTGTTGGCAATGAATCCCACTGAACACTTGCATCAAAAGAAGCTATAGGAGGATTATCAGTAACACCAGTTTGTATATCATACTTTCTAGATAAGGTTTTGTCTTGTGTCCAATATTCAAGAAAATAAGCTCCCGGCGGTGTAAAACCCACTGGCATAGAAGAAAAAGGAGGTAAAATTGTCCACCCAGCAGTTGGTGAAGCTGTTCCATTGTTATTCTTAGGTTGCTCTCCAATACAAGCAAAAATATCTATGTTAACCCATGAACCACCAACGTTTTTTTGAAGAGCCAATGCATCATCGCCATTAAAACAAAGCACTCTTGAATTACCAACAGTGGTGGCACATCCGTTACAAAGTAATGTATCAGCAACCGCTTGAAGCGCTAAATCTATTGGCGCACTCTGGCCTGTACCATTTGGATCGGTTAGATTTAATGCCATTACATAAACCGTTTTTGGAGGCATGGTAATGTTTGGGGGTAAATTTAATACATGTTGACCATCAATTGGCTCTAGGGTATTTGAATTTCCATTATCATGGCGTATTAGCCTGTAGTTGGACAACGAAATAGAGTTAGTTGACGGATTATAAATCTCGATAGCTTTGTTATTACCGCTTCCTTCAACATATTCAGAAATAAATAAATCTGAACATTGAGCAAAACTAATTTGGCTCAAAAAGGTAATTGATACAATAGTGAATAAAATTCTTTTCATCTTTTTTTGATTTAATTTTTTTAAAAACGTGCAAATATAGTCTTTTTTTGTGCTTATTCTATTCACTCAAACATTTAACAATGCCTTAATAATGAAATAATTTATTTCTCTATTAAAGGCTAGCCATCTCTGAAAGATTTGAATCATGCATTTAAATCTAATTTTTGGACGAAAAAAGTATTCAACTACCTTTGTGCCCTAAATTTAAAATTATATGACTAATAAAGGCCCTGTTTCTCAATTTATTGAAAATAACTTTTTACACTTTAATTCAGCTGCACTGGTTGATGCAGCCAAAGGATATGAAACACATCTTACCGAAGGTGGCAAAATGATGGTAACACTCGCTGGCGCCATGAGTACTGCTGAATTGGGAAAATCTTTAGCGGAAATGATTCGCCAAGGAAAAGTAGATATTATTAGTTGCACAGGCGCTAACTTAGAAGAAGATATCATGAATTTAGTTGCTCACAGTCATTACAAGCGTGTGCCAAACTACCGCGACTTATCGCCTCAAGAAGAATGGGATTTGTTAGAAAATCATTACAACCGTGTTACAGACACTTGTATTCCCGAGGAAGAAGCTTTTAGACGCTTGCAGAAACATATTCATAAAATTTGGAAAGATGCTGATGATAAAGGGGAGCGTTACTTCCCACATGAATATATGTACAAGATTTTATTGAGTGGTGAGTTAGAACAATATTACGAAATTGATCCAAAAAATAGTTGGATGCTGGCCGCTGCGCAGCGTAATTTGCCAATCGTAGTACCAGGTTGGGAAGACAGCACCATGGGAAATATATTTGCTTCTTATGTTATCAAAAATGAAATAAAGGCAGTTACCATGAAAAGTGGTATCGAATATATGGTTTGGTTAACCGAATGGTATAGAAATAATTCAGCCGGTAAAGGGGTTGGTTTTTTTCAGATTGGTGGCGGTATTGCAGGCGATTTTCCTATTTGTGTAGTGCCAATGATGTATCAAGATTTAGAATGGCATGATGTGCCTTTTTGGTCATATTTCTGCCAGATTAGTGATTCTACCACAAGCTACGGTTCATACTCAGGTGCAGTGCCTAACGAAAAAATTACCTGGGGGAAATTAGATATCAATACCCCAAAATTTATTGTTGAAAGTGATGCAACTATTGTGGCACCTTTGATGTTTGCCTGGATTTTGGGTTGGTAGTCCATGATTAGGTACTATAAAACAATCATTTTATTTTTGCTTTATAGTACACTATCGCATGCTCAGTTATATCAAAACGAAAAATTTTCATTGGGCTTTGAGGCTGGAGGTGGTTTTTTTAATGGTGCCAAATATGGTCCAACAGATCCGAGAAATTTCCCTGTTGGAAATTTTTATGATTTACATGTAAGTAATGCTAAAATCTCAATAATTAGCTTCAATTTAAAACATTACATTAATCAAAGATACTATTTTGAATCAAGACTAAATATTCAAAAACAAGAATATGGTTATAGTAAAAATGAGCCTTCCAATTTAGTTTACAGATTAAAAGAATCCTATATTAATAGAAAAGAAAATAAAATTTCACTTTCAGGATTATATGGTATAAAATTTCAGGGCACAAAGTCGATTCATCATTTTGGAATAGGGCCTTCAGTGCAGTTCTTCGAGAAAATTCAAAGTGAACAACAACAAATTCTATATCCTTTAATAAGTAATTCTGCTTCATCCACAATTAAAACTTCAGATTACCAATATCGACTTACATCTGTTTTTTATTTAACTTTAAAAACAACACATGGATTGAAATTTAAAAAACACATTTTTACACTGTCACCCCAATTTGATTTACTTTTGTTTCAACCATATAAGAACGACTTGACACACAAAACAAGAGGTGCTTTTATTTTTCAAATAGGTTATGTTCCTCCCTTGTTTAAAATCCCAACAAAAAATGATTTTAACGAAATTGTTGATGCCGAATTAGATGAACAATTAACTACAGCAAATGTCAGCACGAAAGACAATAAAAAGAATTATTTTATATTTTTTTCTAGCCAAATAGGTGGACCAGGGTTATATTACTTGTTAAACAGTGAAATAAGTTATGCGCAGTCAGAATTTTTGAGAGCAAATTTTAGCTTGGGCTATAGCACATTAATTTATGAAAATAATGGAATTAATGCAATCGTACCAGGCTTGAAATTCAGTTTGATAAGGAAAAAGTGGAAAACAGAATTTGGAGTAGGTTTAATTTCAATGACAAATAAATATGGGGCGAAAGATAATAGTATAACATTTCAAATTGCTCGCTTTATTGAATTTGGTAAAGGATATAGTTTCAAGTTCGGCTTGGCATCATTTCAAACAGGTTATAATTATGGAGGCTCCACTCCGATTTTAGCTTGGCCTTTTATAAGTATTGGAAAATGTTACCAACTTAGCGATTTATAAAGTAAGATTTTAAGTCTAAAATTACTGTTGTATCTCCAATGCTGTCATTAATTAGGGTTCACTCAAAAAGTTGCATGTTTTAAAATTAGTTCAAAACAAAACTGTGAGTTATTCTTGAGTAAAAACATGTATTTTATTTTTGATATTTGACACTTTACAAAAGTATAG
>CAIKXD010000305.1 GCA_903831265.1 uncultured Bacteroidota bacterium | reverse complement strand
TGGAGACGCATTATTTTTAATATTGCCATCTCCAATACAGATGATCACTTACGCAATCATGGATTTATATTAGGAGATACGGGGTGGAAACTTTCACCGGCATATGATATCAACCCTTCTATTGATAAAGACGGTCTTGCCCTTAATATTGATCAAGACGACAATTCTCTTGATTTTAACCTGGCCAAAAGTGTGGGACAGTACTTTCAATTAACCATTCCGCCAATGGATGTAATAATTGAAGAAGTAATTGCTCCAGTACGAAACTGGAGGGTTATTGCTACAGAAATTGGAATACCCAGGGCAGAACAGGAATTAATGGAGCCGGCATTTCGATTTATATGAATTAATAAGATTGTTTACCTAATTTAATTTTATTTTCTCGTCAGAAATAACGAACAATAGAATACATGTTAAGTAAAAACTGTGTGATATCAGAAGCAATCTATTTTAGGACTTTACAGTTAGTATATACGGCGGTAAAATAATTTGATGCCGCGTTAATAATGATGGTGCAGGAAAAAAACTTAAAATCGTCAGCGTGTTCCCTGGGTACTCGCATTTTATGATTCAGAGGCCATTGTATTATAATTGTAGCATATAGATTCCAAACAATGTTGGCCCTCCTTCTAAAGCCGGAGCAATAACTATCTTAAATATTTTTATACTCCCTCTTAAAACGACCTGATATTAGTTGGCCTGAAAGTATACCTGGCTGTTTCTGTACTTCCAGAATTCACATCCAACTCATACCGCAGTTACAGCAATGTACATTTAGGTGTTTCAGGGGCATATCACAAAACACTGGATGCAGATGGGTTTAGTAAACTTGGTTTAGGATTTCAGGCATCGCTGGCAACAAAAAAAATCAGCATCGAAGGGTTAAGTTTTGCCAATCAGTTTACCAGTGGGGGTTTTAATACCAACCTTCCAAGCAATGAAACATTCTTGACAAGAAGTGCAACCTATATTGATTTTAATACAGGATTATTGTATCAGTATGAAGATGAAAACACCAGTTTCTATGCAGGAGCATCGATGTACCATGTGGGCAGACCCAATGTATCCTTAAAAACAGATGCTGTTTATAAATTGCCCAGTAGGTATAGCGCTCATGCCGGAGCCAGACTTACAGTAGGGGATAATAGCAATGAATTATTTCTTAGTGGTTCATTTATGTACCAGGCAGCAGCCACAGATAAAATTTTGGGTGCAGCTTATGGTGTAAAATTTAGCAATGATAGCAGAGAGCTGATGATGTATATGGGTAGCTGGTATAGGTTTGGCGATTCATTTATACCTTATGTAGGTTTAGACTTTAGTAATTTTCAGTTAGGGTTATCTTATGATATTATAAATTCTGATTTGAAACTGGCTTCGCCTAAGACTGGAAGCTTTGAAATATCCTTTAATTATATGGGGCATAAACAAACTAACCATTATTCAAATTATAAATCGAAAAGGATTTTTTAAATCCGTAGGGATGTAAACATCAAAAAGGATTAATTACAAATTGGAGGATATGAACTGAGGCGGGACGTAGTCATTGTTTTGCAGTGCAACCTGTCTTTTTAGCATTGGTGGTAATGTTTTCGGGCTTAAAGAAGTGGCGGATTTTAGCACAAAAGTTCTATAGAATTACTGCTGTTGAACCTTGTACAAATGTTTCATAGAATCACTTCAGCCGCTATATAGCCAAATCGATGTTATGTGTTAGTCATTTCCAAGTTCTTTGTGCATTGTGTGCCATTCTTTTCCAAATTCAATCATTTCTAATGCAATTTTTCGTTTTTCTGCGGGCAGGCATTGTATGCAAGTTGGATACTGAATGCCTTTGTAATGAGCTTTACAATTAGGGCATAACTCCATATTTTTTAAATCATAGTTAGAAGCACATCTTCTACAAGCAGTTATTGTGTCTGCAAATGAAAGATATTTTATGTCGTCAGTTAAATAGAGTAAAAATGCTTCTTTCCCGATTATTTCTTCATCTTTGGTTTTAGCCTTTTCTCTTTGAAACCAATATTTTATATTCGATAAATTGTGATTGTTTTTCCATTTGTCTTTAGATACAAAACACTTGGCTCGAACATCAAGAGCTTCTTCGTCTGTAAAAAAAATTGTGATGAGTTCTTCTAATGACTTGTAAATTGGTTCATCAAACTCGTTTTGGCATACTGCACAACGATATTGTGGTAGTTTCCTCACTCTCTTGTTTGGACGGTTGTCTCCACAATTTGGGCATAAAGGAACAGCTATGTAATCATAGTTTTTTACAATATGGTTCTTAAATTCTGATTTATCAATGGCAGCGTTAGTTTCTTTAAAAATTTGAGTGTATTTTCTTGTTATTTCTCTTTCGTAGTCGGAATATTTTTTTGGATGAGAACGATGCTGAATAGTTAAAGTGTCTGTACTATCACATATTTCGCATTTTTCTTTAAGAATTCTATCTC
>CAIKXD010000304.1 GCA_903831265.1 uncultured Bacteroidota bacterium | reverse complement strand
GCAGTTAAAAAATACAGATAAAATAGAGGTATTAAAAAAACCTATTATTGAAAATGCTGATGTCAAAATACTTAAAACTGAAAATTTAAAAGTAGAGCATAACGACCTTCGAATAAAAAATACTGAAAATAATTCTATAAAAGAAAGTGTAGCTTTAGAAAATAAACAAAATTCACCACAATTTAAGTATATTAAACCTACGCTTATTTCAGTAGGTATAGTAAGTATTATATTTGCTTGTTATTTTGGTTATAAATTATACCCTATCAATATTCAAGAAAAAACTACTAATTCTATAAAAAAAATAGAAGATACTGAGACATATTCTAAAAATGATTCTACAGAAAGTATGGTTGATAATTTATCATTGAATAAAAGTAATGAAGATCAAGTAAACAAAGAAGAAAAATCTTATAATTCTGCTGTTGAAAAAGAAAAAATGTCCGATGTTGAACGGTTAGATGCAAGAAAAAGTAGACGAGATAATTTGTCAGCAAGACAGGATGATATGGATTTTGATGATTATGAGCAACAATATCAAAATAGAAAAAAAATATTGAAAGCAGATTCAGAAAATATAGCAATTATGCAACAAACTATTCAAGATTATGATATTAGAATACAAGATAAGATTCGTGAAAATTCGAGAATAGAACGAGAAGAAGCAGAATCCTTTGCTAAAGCGGAGTCAGCTAGAGAAATTGAAATAAAGAGAATAACTGCTGAGCAAGTTGAAATTGATCGTATGTTAACTGATAATGATAGAAGATCAAGAGAGTTAACTAAAAAGTTAATTAATATTTAAAAGGTATTCCAATGTTGAATCACTATGAAATTCTGTCAGTTACAACAGACGCTCCGTTTTCGGTTATTCATGCAGTTTATAATGCAATATTGAAAAAACATTCTCCTGAAAATTACGAGGGAGATAAAAAAATTCAAGCTGAAAAAGCTATAAAAAGACTAACAACTTCTTTTGTAATATTATCCGACAAAGCCAAGCGAAGAATCTACGATGAAAGTATTGGTATTAAGTAATACTATCTTTAATTCTATATTCTTAGCCGATTTATAATTAATATTACATAATTTAGTAGTAAAATAATATTATTCAATTCTAATAATATCTCCAGTTTTTGAGTTTGCTACTAATATTTGGCCTGTTTCTGAATCTCTAATTTTTACTTCTTCTTTGTTTGCTACTGCTGCTTTTGCAATTTTATAAGTTTTACCTGTTTGAGGGTTTGTAATCTCTAAATAATCGTTTGAAGATTTAGTTGACCTAATTTCATCAGAGGTTTTCTTTGCATTAGTTGTTTTTGTAAAATTTATATCTAATATCATTCCAGCAACAACACCTACATTAGCACTCACTCGAAATGATGCCACTTCATAAGGTATATTTTTGTCAACTAAATGAGCATCAATTTCTGAAACTATAGTTGTTGCATTTAGCGAAAAGTCTTTAATTTTATCAACTACATTAAAATCTTTTACAGCTCCTTTAGTATTTTCTACTGTGTCCTCTATACTCATCTTTAAGTTGTTAACACTTTCTTTCGTGCTCTCGACACTGTCTCCAATATTCTCCTTTAATGTTAGAACCTTATTAGAAATATCACTTCCTTTTTCTTGAATTTTTTCAGTAGCTTGTTTTTTGATATCATCTATATTAAACATAAATTATCTTTTCTTCTATATTATTATGAAACAAATGTATCGAAAGAGCCATCTGCATTAGTGTCATATGCTACTCCATCAATATGACCGTCCTCGTTTTTATCTAAATATGCCGTATCCAAAATTCCATCATGGTTTTTATCTATAGCTACAGTATCAATAATGCCATCGTGATTCACATCGATTGCTACAGCATCAATCACACCATCCTGATTAACATCAACTCCAATTGCATCAACAATACCATTGTGATTAGTATCAACTCCAATTGTATCAACAATACCGTCATGATTGGAATCTATCCCAACTGCATCAATTACTCCATCATGGTTTGTATCAGAAAATTTAGTCGTTTTATTTTCAATCATAATTATTTCTCCTAAACTCATTTTAAATTACAAAACCTTATAACATTTATTGTTGGTAGCGTAAAGTTTTTTTCAATGTAAATTACATTTAGTTTTAACTAGTATATCTTATAAAATAGGGCCGACTCCCTAACGTTAAGCACCGTTTAAAGCATTCAAGTCCAGCCAGCAATAGCAGAGCAGCTGGACTACTTTGGTTAAAGCGTGCCGAGCCAATTAAGTATAAAAATATTCAAATTATTGAATTTAATATGAAATTGGGTCTACAGCTTTAGAACAATAGTGCTGCGGAATTTTTAGAGAGAGTACTTTTCTACTTTTGGTGGTGATTTTGCACCTATAGGGGTGAAATTGTGGGGTTGGTTGCTGTGTTGGTTGCGTTGTTTGATTGTTTGACTGGAAATACTGCTGGTTGGTTGATAAAAACATTCAAACAGAACGTTGTCATAACGTCGTGTTGTAACATAGTGCTGTTTTGTCGTGTTAACGCGCAACACCAGTTTCTCTCAATCAAAATAATCAAACAGGTCGTTGTCATAACGTCGTGTTGTAACATCGTGCTGTTTAGTTGAGTTAACGCGCAACACCAATTTCTCATTCAAAAATAATCAAACTGAGTGACGCTGTTTCGTCGTGTTGTTTCGTCGTGCTGTTTAGTT
>CAIKXD010000303.1 GCA_903831265.1 uncultured Bacteroidota bacterium | reverse complement strand
CGGAAATTAAAGGTAATTATGGTATTATAAACATAATCTGATTTAAATGGCAAAACTTTTACAAGTTTTGTCATTTAAATAGTGCAAAAATATTTTATAAAATTGTGCCTTGGGTAATATCGGAGTCACTTTTTTCAAAAGTAAAGGATGTGTCGTTTTGCTTTATTCCATTCACAAATAATTCAGTAAATCGTTGGCCATCATTTCCCTACTGAAATATTAATGTATATTAAGAAAATCATTACCCAGTATGATTTTTTATTCCGCCATTTGTTTTATGCAGACTTAACATCAGTTTGAATAAAAATTGAGAATAGGTTCAAAGCTATTTGATGGCTAATTTTAATTACTCAAAACAATGACCAAAATCAGCTTTATTTTTTTATACTCTAATTAACTTCACTGCTGATTATATTTTAAACGTACTGATGCCTCAATAGAAATAAGTAATATTGATTAATTCCATTTTTTAACACCAAGACTAATAATTTATTAAATGACGTATCAGGATAAAGTTTTCCGAGTAGAAAAAACTCCGGCCGATTTCAAATTCGGCGCCAATGTGGTTTCAGTGTTTGATGATATGGTTACCAGATCCGTTCCTTTTTATTTGGAAATTCAGCGCATGATGACAGAAATTGCCATTGATTTTGCTGTTCCAGGTTCGAATGTTTATGACTTAGGATGCAGTACCGGCACTACACTTATAAATCTGGACCGGGTTTTATCAACAGATATCAATTTTATAGGAATAGACGATAGTAAAGAGATGCTTGAAAAATGTAAAAGCAATTTTGATAACGCAGGCTTAAAACGTACATATAATTTGCAATATGCAGACTTAAACAAGGGGGTAAAACTAGAAAACCCTTCAGTTGTTATCATGTGCCTTACCCTTCAGTTTATACGTCCATTATACAGAGAAAAATTAATTGAGGACATTTACAGTCAGATGAACGAAAATGGTTGTTTGATATTGATTGAAAAAGTATTGGGGGAAGATTCCTTATTTAACCGCCAGTTTATAAAATATTATTATGATTATAAACGCCGAAATCAATATAACGAAATGGAGATTTCTCAAAAAAGAGAAGCATTAGAAAATGTACTCATTCCCTATAAATTAATGGAAAATAGGGAATTGCTTCTGAACAAAGGTTTCCGTTATGTTGAAACATTTTTTAAATGGTACAACTTCTGCGGAATGGTGGCCGTAAAAAACACTACTATATGATGACAAAGTTTGGCAACGTAATATTTCATAACCGCAATGTAATATTTCCGCTTTTTTATTTAGTGCTTTTTATCCCTTCTCCCGAAATATTTTCCAGTCCTTTAACTGCAATAACTATTGGCTT
This sequence comes from uncultured Bacteroidota bacterium, assembly GCA_903831265.1. GTDB lineage: Bacteria > Bacteroidota > Bacteroidia > UBA4408 > UBA4408 > CAIKXD01. Next base: position 2,787 of record CAIKXD010000303.1, on the reverse strand, counting down.
TGCTGTTACATTGACGGGTCAGCTTATAAGAGTTGTTACTATTGGATTGGTTTATATTATTCGTGGAGGTAAGGATAGAAGGGTTTATGCAGAGAGCCTTGTGACAACAGGCATTTTTTCTCATTGCAGAAACCCACTTTATGTGGGCAATATCTTGATTTTAGCAGGGCTGGGAATAGCATCCAATTCTATTATTTTTAACTGTATTGCCACACCCATATTTTTGTTTTTTTGGCAAGCCATTGTTTTAGCTGAAGAAAATTTTCTCAGGAATAAATTTGGTCAGCAATATGAAGATTACTGCAGCCATGTAAACAGATGGTTGCCCACTTTAAAAGGAATTGGTAAAACACTTTCCAGTATGGAATTTAAATGGAAGCGAGTTATTATCAGGGAATATACTGCTACCTATATCTGGATGACAGGAGCCGTATTGACAATTATGAAACATTTTTATTTTCATAACAACATTTTAAATCTTAATGACCACCTACCGGTATTCATAACAATACTTATTATACTTTTAGCGCTTTACCTGTTTACCCGATATCTAAAAAAGTCTAAAATTATTGTCAGCGATTAATTGGGTTTAATCGTTGCTTCCTTTATCTCCCACAAACCAGTGTTCTTTGTTTTTAAAAAGGACATTAAAGGTTGTAAGAGAACCATAACACCTTGTTATATATTGTTGAATATTAACTTTTTCCTCATCGCTCAATTTTTTGTGGCTATTGATATTCTGTTCCAGCACCCTTAATCTATCCCGCAGCATTACAATTTTGTGAAAGAAATCAGCGATAGGAATTTCTTTAGGTTTTAATGTTTTATCGGCAGATTGTAATAACATCGTTCCACCAATCCATTTATCACCAAGCGGTACAATTTCAGAAACATCACTCCACTGTCTTAAAATCTTCAGGATAGACTTTTCTACATCCGAAACTGTTTCTACTTCTACTGTTATATTTTCAGGAATAATTTTTTCCAGATTGTCATCTGTTTTATCAATTTCCTTAATGCCATTGTGAATAAAAGAAATTAAATAAGTGGCATACCTTACCCCAACGATTACTCCGGGCCCGTGTAGAATATGCTGTAGCCTTGTGCCAACACCCAGTTTCAATTGATTGTCTTCCATTTTAAATGTTTTTTTTAATTAACGAACCCTAATTTAATATTTGAGGGTTTGTAGAATATGTTTTCCATAATAATTCTCCAAAAATAGTGTTGGCCCAAGCAAACCACTTGCGAGTAAATTTTGCAGCATCATCTTTGTGAAAAGCCTCATGCATAAAACCTGTATCGGCATGTGTTTTCTGTAAGGTTTTAATACATTTTTTTATTTCATCATCATCTTTACTTGTTAGACCCCGCATGATAATACTTAACGGCCAAATCATATCCATTCCGGCATGCGGCCCACCAATTCCCTCTGCAGCCCTTCCTTTAAAGAAAAATGGGTTGTTTGCAGATAGTAACATTTTACGGGTATTAATGTAAACAGGATCTGAATTTTTTATCGCATTCAAATAAGGCAGCGATAACAAACTTGGCACATTAGCATCATCCATTAAATGATAACTGCCAAATCCGTTTACTTCATATGCATATACCTTTCCGTATTTTGGATGATCGATAATACCATGTTCTTGCAATGCTTTTTCTACTTCGTCGGCAAGAGCGGATAATTCATTTTTTAAAGACTCATCTTGAAAAATTTGATTTATCATGATGGCCGCCTGTTTTAGGCTTACTACTGCAAAAAAATTAGAAGGAATTAGAAAGGGAAATACGGTAGCATCGTCGCTTGGGCGAAACATAGAACATATAAGGCCAACCGGTTTTATGGGGTAACCATATCCTGCTAGAGGAACACCATCAATAGACCATGATGTGTTGCGCTGAAAAGAATAAGGTCCCTTGTCTTTTTTTCGTTGTTGTTCTTTGAAAGTTTGGAGGGTTGATTTTATTGCATCTTTCCATTCGTTATCAAATGGGGTTGAATCATTTGTTAATTTCCAATATTTATATGCAAGTCTAATAGGGTAACACAGGGAATCTATTTCCCATTTACGCTCATGGATCCCCGGTAGCATTTTTGTAAGATCTGTTTTCCATTCACTAACCTTGGTTTCATCTTTATAAAAAGCATTGGCATATGGATCCTTTAAAATACATTTTGTTTGCCGGTTTATGACACCGGCAATCAGCTGCTGTAAATCAGCATCATTTGTTATAAATGATAAGTAGGGCCAAACCTGTGCTGTACTATCTCGCAGCCACATTGCATCAATATCACCAGTGATAACATAAGTATCTGGTTTATTATTGACAATTTCAAAGTCTATGGTAGTGTCCAGCGTATTAGGAAAACAGTTTTCAAAAAGCCAGCAAAGCTCTTTATTTTTAATTGTAGACTGAAACTCAACAATTGCAGCATCAATTGCTTTACTGTGAAAATTTCTTTTTTCATACGGAACTCTTACTTGAGGAAAAGAGCTTTTTGTTTGAGCAAAAGAGAAGTCTTTTAAAAGTAATCCTGCACTTAATAATCCTGCATTTTTGATAAAATTATTTCTATTCATTGCTAACCTTTAAAAAATTAATAATAGCATTTTATACAGAGGATTTGAATAGCAAAAATAGGTGTGAATTAATCATGGCAATGAATATTTGATAAAATATGAAAGGGGGTTCGATTAAATACGAACTCCCCTTTCTTACATGAATAAAACTATTGAATTATTTCCCTTTAATTTTGTATCTCCATCCCAAATAAAACATATT
>CAIKXD010000302.1 GCA_903831265.1 uncultured Bacteroidota bacterium | reverse complement strand
TATATTAAAAAAAATATGAAAAATATTTACAAATTTATTGTCATACTGGGAGCAACTCTTGTTTCAAGTCTTACTAATTTATACGCCACTCACGTAGCTGGGGCTGATATTACTTACGAACACCTAGGTGCAGACTCATTTTTAATAACTATTAATATTTTTGATGACTGCGGAAGTACAGCAAATGTTCTAAGTCCCATAACAGTTTATTTTACCAACTCTTGCGGCTTACCTTTTTTCAATGAATCATTTAATGAAATTTCTTCCACAGAAGTGTCACAATTGTGTCCTAGTGAACAACCCAACAGTACTTGTAATGGAGGAAATCTACCTGGGATGCTTCAAAGGGTGTTTCAGGGCATTGTTGTTCTTGATTCATGCGATTCTTGGACTATAACTTGGGGCATTGCGAATAGGAATGCTTCTGTAAATTTAGATCCACCAGGAAATACTTATTATTTTGCTGTTGATGCCTCATTAAATAGTGCATTGGCACCTACAAATAATTCTGCAGAATTCAATGCTCAGCCCATCCCATATGTTTGCGCAAATCAGCTAGTAAATTATAGCTTTGGTGTTAGCGAAACTGATGGGGATTCTTTAGTTTATAGCTTTACTGATCCACTTGGCGGTGGTCCAGGCGCTATTACTACACTGACTTATCAACCAGGCTATACTGTGCAGCAACCCATTGCTGGAATTGTCTTAGATCCCCAAACAGGTTTGCTTGTTTTTACGCCAACAATACTAGGAGGTTTTGTTGTGGCTGTAAAAGTAGAAGAATATAGGAACGGAGTATTAATTGGTTTTGTTAAAAGGGATATTCAGTTTATTGTAAGATCTTGCACCAATAATGCACCTAATATTTTGGCAGGAGAAATTACAAACTTAACAGGAATAGCTTCACAAACAAGTCCTTATTCGATCGAAATGTGCGAGGGTAACACATTTACATTTACTTCAATATTTACTGATCAAGAGGTTACAGACACTCTGGATATATTCACTAATCTTTCAACTGTGCTGCCAGGTTCAAGTATAACTTTGTCAGGAACCAACCCCTTGATAGTTGAAATAACTTGGACAGCCCCAGCAAATTCTTCAGGGCAAAATAATTCCTTTGCAATAACTGTAAATGATGGAGCTTGCCCGATTCCTGGATTTCAAAACTTTGTTTACAATATTGAAGTTGTACCCTCTACTTTTATTATTCCGAGTTCTGCCGTATTGTGCGGAAATGATAGTATACAACTGCAAGCAATTGGTGGCACAGACTTTGTTTGGTTTGATATTAACGGAAACCAGATAACACCAAATATAGAGTTTTCTTGTAATAATTGCCCCAATCCAGTAGCTAAACCCTCCGTAACAACCTCATATATTGTACAAAGTAATTTAAGTAGTACTTGCGTTAATAGAGATACCATAGTCGTTTCAATTGCGCCTGATTTTTCAACAATTGCTTTGGTCAGTGATAGTTTGGTATGTGCTGGTGAGCAAGTACAATTTAATGTTCAAACAACAAATGCTGGCGCTCCATATACTTTTAGTTGGATTCCTGCCAATTTATTTTCGAACCCAATTGCAATTAATCCAACAGCAACTTTTGCAAATCCAGGTACTTACAATGCTATAGTAAATACTACTAGTCTTCAGGGTTGTCTCCGCACTGACACAGTTTCTATTGAGGTAGTGCCTTCTCCAATTTTTTCAATTCAGCAATATGGACCATATTGCAATAACACGCCTATAGTCGATTTGAATTACACGGTTGTAAATTCAAATTATATCGAAAACTGGGTAGGCACTGGAATTGTTGATTCACAAACGGGTACCTTCGACCCTTCCGCAGCTCTTGTAGGAGCAAATACTATTACACTAACCGTGTCAGAGCCTGGCGTAACATGCACAGCCTCTCAATCAATAACTATTAATGTTAGCAGTGCACCTGATGCAAGTTTATCTGTTACTGACTCTGTTTTTTGCAGTACTGACGCACAAATTCAAATTACCACCGCTACAGCCGGAGGCTCATGGAGTAGTAATCCAATAGGAGCTATCTCATCTGATATTTTTAATCCTGCAACTGCACCAGTTGGTATAGTTAATTTAATATATAGTTTCTCTGGTTTATGCCCAGATACAGACACCTTAACAGTGCAAGTAAATCAAACCCCACCTCCACCTGTGCTAACTCAAAATCAAACTAATTGTACCGGAGTAGAGCTACCTGCGGGTGCAGTCTCAGCAAATGGAGTTTCAGGTGGTACTGTTAGCTGGTATATTAATAGTGCACTGAATGGACTTGTTAATTCAGGGAATAATTTTGAGGGTAATATATTCTCAAACGCTACTCTTTATGCTTATGATTCATTAAATGGTTGTGTTAGCAATACTTCTTTAATATCGGTTAATTTTAATCCATCACCAACAGCACAATTTACAATTGATCCAGCAAGTGGCAATGGAACAATTCCTTTTGAGCTTAATTTCTCAAATGGATCTACTGACTATACATATTGGAAATGGAATTTTGGAGATAATTCTGCAATAGACTCTATAAACTTCAATGCGACTCATACCTACACTGAAGGTGATATATACAGAGTAATCCTGACTGTTGGCAATGCATTCGGTTGTTCAGACACTCTTGGTTATACCATTGTTGCTCTAGAAGAGCTTGTTGTTCCCAATGTCTTCACCCCTAATGGAGATGGTGCCAATGATGAATTTTATTTCAAGATAGACCCAAATAGTGTGATGTCATTTAAGGCAACTATATTTGATAGATGGGGAAAAAGGGTAACAGAATTTGCTAGTGTCAAAGACAGGTGGGATGGCGGATCTTATCCTGCAGGAACATACTATTACATAATTGAGGCAACTGATATTAATAATCAGCCATTCAAATCTAATCATGGATTTTTTAAAATGATCAAATAAAAAAAGGCCTCTTAATTGAGGCTTTTTTCATATTATAATATAATCTGTTAGCTTAACAGATTATACTTCATTCATCAAAAACAAGTTATTGTTACTTATGGATTCATTCAAAGTAAATTCAATTAAACATATTACAAACGCTAATAATAAATACAAATAGTGAATATAATAATAACTGGAGCCGGTAAAGGAATAGGCTATAGCTTAGTTTTAAAATGTATTGCTTCTGCCAAAGAAGGCGACAATATCTTTGCAATTTCAAGAAACATTGATCAACTTCTTTTGATTAGAGAGCACGCTTGCAATTTTCATGCGATTAAATGCGATATTACTAATTCATTGCAGTTGAACCATGCAATCGATACGATTAAGAAACAATGCAATGAAATAGACTTTTTGATTAATAATGCAGGCTGCTTAATCAATAAGTCTTTTAATGAAATAGAAATAGAAGATATTGATAAAGTTTTCGATACAAATTTTAAAGCACCCTTCCTTATTATTAAAGAACTATATGGATTATTGTCTAGGTCTAAAATTGCTCATATTGTAAATGTAAGTTCAATGGGAGGTTTTCAAGGAGCAGCAAAGTTTGCTGGCTTAAGCGTATACAGTTCATCAAAGGCCGCTTTAGTATGTTTGACAGAGTGTTTGGCTGAAGAGTTTAAATCATCAACAATAAAAGTAAATGCACTTTGCATTGGCGCTGTTGAGACAGAAATGCTATCAAATGCATTTCCTAATTATAAAGCACCCATCACATCGGAGCAAATGGCTGAGTTTATTTTTCAATTTACATGCAATAATGGTAGGTATATGAATGGAAAAGTGATCCCAGTAGCACTTACTACTCCGTAACATGAAAATTATTTTGCTGATATTCAATATGTTAGTATTTATTTCATAAAAAAAGTGAGGTAAGTGTTTGTAATTAAGAAATTGCTAGTACATTTGCACTCCCAATTCAGACACGTTCTTTGTAAAGGGAAGGAATTAAGAAAGTTATTTAATAGTAATTTGAAAGTCCTTATCAGCAAACAATTTTAGTTGATTTGTAAAAAAATCAAAAAAAATGAAAATAAATTTGCAGATTAAAAAAATGGTTGTACTTTTGCACCCCCGTTAAACAAATAGATATTGTTAACAGGAATAAAACAGAAGTATAAAGTTCTTTGAAAATATTGAAGCAAGCAAAGTGTAGAAGGAAAATTAGAAATATTTATTATTTCTTTAAACAACAAATCCTAAATTAATTCTTCCTAAAGTAAAACTAGGAATACAATCAAACTTACAATGAAGAGTTTGATCCTGGCTCAGGATGAACGCTAGCGGCAGGCTTAATACATGCAAGTCGAAGGGTAACATGGTAGCAATACTGATGACGACTGGCGCACGGGTGCGTAACACGTATGCAACCTACCTTTAACTGGAGCATAGCCCCTCGAAAGAGGGATTAATACTCCATAACATAATGAAGAGGCATCTCTTTATTATTAAACCTCCGGGGGTTAAAGATGGGCATGCGGTGCATTAGCTAGTTGGTGAGGTAATGGCTCACCAAGGCTACGATGCATAGGGGTTCTGAGAGGACATACCCCCACACTGGTACTGAGACACGGACCAGACTCCTACGGGAGGCAGCAGTAAGGAATATTGGACAATGGTGGCAACACTGATCCAGCCATGCCGCGTGCAGGATGACGGCCCTATGGGTTGTAAACTGCTTTTGTACGGGAAAAAACCCTCGTTCGTGAACGAGGCTGATGGTACCGTAAGAATAAGGATCGGCTAACTCCGTGCCAGCAGCCGCGGTAATACGGAGGATCCAAGCGTTATCCGGATTTATTGGGTTTAAAGGGTGCGTAGGCGGATTAATAAGTCAGTGGTGAAAGCCTACAGCTTAACTGTAGAATTGCCATTGATACTGTTAGTCTTGAGTATATTTGAAGTGGGCGGAATGTGCAGTGTAGCGGTGAAATGCTTAGATATTGCACAGAACACCGATAGCGAAGGCAGCTCACAAAAATGTAACTGACGCTGAGGCACGAAAGTATGGGGATCAAACAGGATTAGATACCCTGGTAGTCCATACAGTAAACGTTGATTACTCGATGTGTGCGATACACAGTACGCGTCTAAGCGAAAGCAATAAGTAATCCACCTGGGGAGTACG
>CAIKXD010000301.1 GCA_903831265.1 uncultured Bacteroidota bacterium | reverse complement strand
TTTTCATCTTGTTTTGTTTTCTCTTTCCTTACTCTGTTTAATAGGCTTTTCAGGATTCGCCTGTAAAATTTATTTTTATTCGTGTTTTTGTCAATGAATGATATATTTCGGTGTACGAAATATCAATATGTGCACATCTAAAAGTTTTGTAAATATAGGATTAGTTTTCAAAATTAGTTGTATTATTTTATATAACGTTTTGCTGCTAGACTTTATATTTTAAAAAGGTAAGTTGTATTGGTATAAAGCCAGCAAACCAAAAGGCATGAATTCCTATGTCGTCTTTGTATCTAACGTTTTTACAAAATAAATAGTCCAATTTTATTGGACTACATGCTGTTATATTGGCACTAGCCATTGTAAATTTATTAAATAGCTTGGGCCTGTTTAATAAATACAATTGGTATTATTAACTTTTATTTCTTCAGTTAATTGCCGCATTAGCATTTTCAGGACTTTTATATTCGTATAAGTTGTCAATTTGCTTTGGTTGCGTAATAAAAATAGCTGAAATAATATTTACAAAACCAAACAGTTTGAATGCAGTTGCTCTGTCGTCTGTGCTATCAATTTGACCGGGATGAACTGCGTTATTTCCAATTACTCTAACACTGTTTAATGCTGTGTGCATTTTTTCAGGTAGTCCCTTTTTTATAAGATTCCCAATATCGTCATCAATATTGTCGCCTTTTTCTCCTAAATGTTTGCATAATTTTTGCACTACTAAACGCAATAAAGCAGCAGCACCTTTTGGTGAAAGTTCAATTATATTTCTGGCTTCTTCAAAGTCCTTTTTTATATCATCGGGCAAATCAATGTTTGGATGCGGGGCAGCACCTGCTGTTGGATAAACCATTCGTTGTTGACCATTGCTATGTTCAAGCCATACTGTGTGTTGTTTACAATGTTTACATTGCGAAAACACAAGTTCATCAATGTGTGTATGCCAAACTAAGTTGCCCCCATTAATTGCAGTTTTTTTGTCAAACTTTTTTGCATAGCTCCAAACGTGTCCTGAAAATGCTCCGCAAATAGGGCAGTTAAATGAAGTTGCTTCAAATTGAATTGGTGTGTAAGTTGTCATATTTTAGTTTATGTTTTAATCATTATAATAAGCATTTTGAACTCTTTGGTGGTATTGTCGCATTATGCTCTGTTTATAATAGTAAGTGTGGCTAAATGCACGCCTAACTTCGTCCTCTTTTTCTCCATTCATCGGTGAGTTACTTTGGAATCTCAATGCTTCTCAACCGTTGGTTCATTCAATTTTCTACAATAGGTATTTGTGTCAATGCCTCCAGTTTAAACAGCCACCACATCTGTAATGAATATGAAGCATTTTTCGGTTTCCTTATCAATCTTTTTCATCCATTTTTCTTCTAATTAAATTTTGAAGGTCTTTATTATCGCGTTGCTTCAATTTCTTTTGAAGCAACGTGCTATGTTTGTGTTTCATTTAAAAACTTAATGGCCCTGGTTTTGGAGCTAAAAAGTTTAACTTCTTTGTTTGGTGCTAGGTCAGTTCTTTCAGTATTCATATAGCAGCATAATTTAAAGCGTTTTTAATTAATTTAATAACAATATTATCAATCCTCCAACACCCTAAATCCAATCTTTTTTCTCTCTACATCAGCATAACTGTCGTGATTTTGGTTATACAATTCGGCCAGTGTCATGGCTTGCTCTATGTTTTTTTGAAAGCCTAATTTTTGGCTCAATTTAATGGCTGCAGGAATTGCTAATGGTTTAAATTCATATCTACAAATGAGACGCCCTTTGCGCATTAAAGCGCTGTCTATTTTATGCACTTCGCAATTAAAGGTACAAATCAATTGTATCTTTAAACAATCAGAAAGTAAACCATCGCTAATATTTAGCAAATTACTGAGCACAGCACTTCGTCCGCCATTTTTTTCCATAATAATATGCTCGGCATCTTCTATCACTAAAACAGAATTTTGATGTTCGGCCAAAAAACTAATAAAATTAGGAGAGGCCAACTCATGTGCTATTTGTGGGGTAATAAAAATAATGGGCTTCTTTACATGATAGCACAGGTAACGTAAATAACTGGTTTTACCCGTGCCAGGCTTGCCATGTAATAATACAATTCCTTTATCATTACGGGAGTTCAGGCGCTTAATAATTAATTTATTGATTTCAATAAAATCGTCATTATAATGCTCGTTTAAAATAATCTTCGATTTTGGAAGTTCAAATTGCTCCACATCTAACCTATTTCCGTGTGCCACAATAATATGGATACGTTTTTGCACAACCTTGCTTCTAAAGGCAAATTTTACAATAAATCTTTCTAATTCCTTTAAATAATCACTTGGACTTTCGTGCATATAAAGTAACTCCAATCTTGGAACAGAATGTTCTAAACCCGGGTTAAAAAAGAGTGCAACTCCATGCTGCAATGTTATCCAAACACTGCGTAGTTCGTTGTGCTTACGTTTACAATCTACAACACAACTTTTATGCACTTGTGAAGTTAGCGGTTGATACACTTCTAATACTTTATCGAACAACTTGTTATGGTTAATATTTAAAAACATTTTTTTAGATGGAACTATTCCAAAGTAATGATAATAAAGCGCATTAGGTTGTATATAAGTGGCCGTCTCAAACATATGTTGTAAATTATTTGTAGTGTTTTGTTCCATAATTAATTATTTAACGCTGCAAAGAAAAGATAGCAGACCGCAGTGTATTTGCGTAACAAAAAATATATTGCACTCAAAAAATCTGCCTGCTATCGTTATGTAGTAATTAACAGAAGAGTGAATGATACTTTTAAAATATGCTTTCCTACTTTGTTTAATTATATGGGCTTGGTTAAGAAGTAATACCGATTAGTCAAAATCTA
>CAIKXD010000300.1 GCA_903831265.1 uncultured Bacteroidota bacterium | reverse complement strand
TGGTTTATCAGCTCCAGAATTTTTAAGGAATTAAGAGAAACAGGTTTTGCTTACGTTAACGTATTTTTAATTACCGCCATGCTGTATTCCCTTGGTATTTTGTTTTATTACCTACTCATTATAGATTATAATAAACGTATAAAACTTGGCCTAATAAGCGATAATTGATTCCCTCTAAAACTCCTTAATTTATGCTCGCAATAAATTCTATCGTCGATTATACGTTACTTGTACCAATAACAGAAGATTCGGCCATTGTTGAGCTTTGCCAAAAGGCAAATCAATTACAGGTTAAATCGGTATGCGTTTTACCAGAAAAAGTAAGTCTTGCAGCTAAAGAATTAAAAGGCAGTAAGGTTTTAACCTGCACCGTGGTTTCTTTTCCAGATGGAAACATGTCAGTTATTGAGAAAGAATCTCAAACAAAAAACCTTATAGAACAAGGTGCCGATGAAATTGATGTGGTGATGAATTATACTAAAATTGATGACACCGACTATTTGCTTGAGGAGTTAAAATCATTAGCTAAAATATGTCGTGAAAATAAAAATAAACTTGGTGGTAAGATAACCTTGAAAGTAATTGTTGAAAGTGGTTTGCTATCCCTACAAGAAACCGAAAAAGCCACCAAATTATGCATCGAAGCGGGTGCAGATTATATTAAAACCTCCACCGGAAAAGTAGCCCTAGGTGCTGAGCTCTCAAAAATAAAATGCATGAAGGCAATTATAGAACAAAAAGGAGCCACCTTAAAGATAAAAGCATCGGGAGGCATTCGCGACATGAAAAAAATTGAGGAATTTATGCCATTTGTTGACCGCCTGGGCATTGGCTATAAAACAGTAGATGAATTAAATACACTATAATTAAAGCGTACCCTTGGCTTTATTTAACTCTAAATTCGATCTTAATACCTTTTCATAGGCCTGCAAAAGATTCTGGTTAATCTTTACATATTCTGAATTTAACTTAGCCATATCGGCACTGGTGATGGTTCCAATTTTTAATTGTTTATCCATACTTACCCTGCGTAATTTATGAGCCTCCATTTCCATTTGATGTAGCTTTACCTGCATTTGCGCCATCCTGAAATTATTGGATGCCTCCACCTGAACCGCATGTGCAGTGCGCGATATCTCTTCTGCCTTTAAAACACCTTTATCCATTTCCAGCTTGGTAATTTTTACGGCATACTCCCTATTTGCTCCATCAAATATTGGAAATTTAATATCGACACCTACATAAGAATAGGAATACCAGGGAAGGTTATTAAAAAAATCGAACTTATTTCTAAAGCTTTGTGTGGCTAATCGACTTGTAAGATTTACCTGAGGTAGGTATCCTAAAAAGCGACTGGAAAAAATACGCTGATTCTCAGCATTTTTTTGTGTTTGCATCCTATAATCAGACCGGTTACTTATATCTTGACTTACCTCCTCTTGTTTTACTTCATTATATGCCATAGCGAGCTCTTTTGTAATGGGCATTTGCTCGAGCTTACCAGTTAATTTTTCAAGTTTCGACAATAAATTTTGAACCTCTGCCCCACAAAGTTCCTCATTATATAATGCTAACTCGTAGTCTAGTTTTGCCTGATCAACCTCTAAGGATGTTGCCGCTCCTTTTTGAAGGCGTATT
>CAIKXD010000299.1 GCA_903831265.1 uncultured Bacteroidota bacterium | reverse complement strand
CCTGAAGATGGATTGAAATTAGGCATTGATGGTATGATTGAACAAGTGATTCAATTATGTGATTATACATTGAAAGATTTTTCTCCAAAAAAATTACCTAAATTATCTTTTAGTAAAAAAATTGATCCTCGACAAATAAGTAGAGCTATTACGCTTTTGCAAAATAATACTTCTAAAAAGAGTACTCAAAAAACGAAGACTACAAAATCAAAGAAAAATATTCCCATTATTGGGCTTACCGGAACAGGAGGGGCTGGAAAGTCTACTCTATGTGATAGGCTCATTCAGTATTTTTTATTGGCCAACCCAAGTAAAACCATTGCGATTATTTCTGTAGATCCCAGTAAAAGAAAAACAGGAGGTGCATTACTAGGCGATCGTATTCGTATGAATGCCATTGATCATCCCCATGTTTTTATGCGTTCCTTGGCTACTAGGTCTGATAAAAATACCATTGCCCATTCAATGGATGCTATTATCGAATTATTAATAGAGGCAGGCTATGATGCTATTATTATTGAAACGGCAGGGGTGGGGCAGAACGACGCCACTATTGTTGATTATGTAAGCATTCCCATTTATGTGATGACGCCTGAATTTGGCGCGCCTACACAATTGGAAAAAATTAACATGATTGACTATGCAAAACTAATTGCCATTAATAAATTTGATAGAGCAGGAGGTTTAGATGCAGTTAGAGATGTGCGTAAACAATATCGCCGTTCGCATCATATATGGGAAGATCAAAAAAATCCGCTTCCAGTTTTTGGAACCATTGCCTCTCATTTCAGCGACCCTGGTATGCAAGCCATGTACAATGCACTAGCGGCCATTGTGTATCAAACACATACAATAAAATGGAATTTACTTCCATGGGAGCCGAACTATAATGAAAACGAAGTAAAAGCGCCTACGCTTCCTAATAAAAGAAATAACTATTTAGCAGAGATTGTTTCTACTATTCAAAAAAATAATCAATGGATTGAGGAACAAAAAAATATTGCTTCCAAATGGTACTGCTTTCAAGAAGTATTAAAAGAGCCTAGCTTAAAAGAAGATAAAAAAATTCTAAAAGTCAATCAACACATTGAACAAGGTATTGATAAGGAAGTAAAGCAGTTAATACTAGATTGGCCTTCAAAAGCAGCTGCGTATAAAAAGCCTTTTTTAGAAATAGATCAAAAAGGGAAAAAACTAAAACAAGCATTAAGTTTTGAAACCGCATCTGGGACAGTGATTCAAAAAGTGCAAGTCCCTAGTTTTAAAGACTGGGGAGATATTGCGCATTGGCATTTGAAAGAAAATTTACCTGGTTATTTTCCTTATACCGCAGGTGTATTTAAATTTAAACAAGGCAATGAAGATCCTACTAGAATGTTTGCTGGGGAAGGTTGTCCTGAAAGAACCAATGCTAGATTTCATTTTTTAAGTAAGGGGCAAAATTCAATACGTCTTTCCACTGCTTTTGATAGTGTTACTTTATATGGGCATGATCCTGAAAAAAGATTAGACGTCTATGGTAAAATTGGTAATGCAGGCGTGAATGTGGCAAGTATTGATGATGCTAAAAAATTATATAGTGGGATTGATTTAAATAGTTCAAGTACTTCTGTAAGTATGACCATTAATGGGCCAGCGCCTATTCTTATGGCGCAGTTTTTTAATACAGCCATTGACCAAGCCTGTGAAAAATATATTACGGCTAATAAATTATGGCCAGCTGTTCGTAAAAAAATAAAGCTTTTATTTAAAGGGTCCACGCCTCCTGAATATTTTAATGTGAACAAATCATGAAATTTTAAAGACTGGCATAATGGATTAGGGCTTCAATTATTAGG
>CAIKXD010000298.1 GCA_903831265.1 uncultured Bacteroidota bacterium | reverse complement strand
GCTTCTTTAGCTTTTTGAGCTCCCTTTTCGGCAACTTTTTTATTGTATTCAGCTAATGTTAAATGATTGTCCTCATCTAAAGAACGATATTTCCTATCTGCTTTTATGTACATGACTTCAATTTTTACTCCATACGCCTCTTCGTACCTTTTTTCAAAAGTACCTACGTTCATTGATGCGTTGGTTGATAATTCACTTTCTGATTTCTTAGCACGTATCGATGCATGTGTTACATCCCATGAGTTTGCGCCCCCCTCTTTATTATAAAACCTAAGCCATAAATAAGGAAATTTACTTGTAAACTCATTTGCAACTGATTTTAATAATTTATTGCCGGTAAATTTAATTTCTGCCATAATCTTATTGTTTTTTGTTCTTTAATTACCTACTCTATTTTTTCGATTTTCGGCTTCCTCGTTTTTAAATTATTATTAATTTTTTTTCTTAGCATCTAATTTCCCACTCATAACCTTGGCTGCTTTTGTTCTGCCATCTAATGCTTTTTTCTTTGTTGAGTTGGTTCCTCTAGAACTACCTGTTGCTTTTGTCATTTTTTTTAGTGTATAAAATTATTGATTACTTTTGTGTAAGTTTTTGAGGTTTACATCATTTAAGTTTTACTTTTTACAAATATATATCAACTAACAAAGTTTGACCGTTGCATCTTATTGCATCTTTTGGGGTTCATTAATTTACATCCTTTAAAAGTGTTTATATTTGACCATGAAAAAGGTTGCAAATGAACTTGCCGAACATTTATATTTAAAAGAACTTTCCACTCGTTTCCAAAATCATTTGCAAGTAATGGTTAACGAATTCAATCAGTGTAAAATTATTTCCGAAAGTTTAGCAAATCATAATATATTTATTTCGGCGCATACATTGGCTCGATTTTTCGGGTTAATGAAAAGCAACCACCGGCCTTATACGTCCACATTAAATCTTATATGTGTATATATTGGATATTCCTCATTTGCTCATTTCTGCAAAACTATTAAAGAGGAGTTAGAAGATGCACTATATATGCCATCAGAAGCCTTTAGCACAGGTCATTACTCATTAATAACACTGGAGATAGCGATAGCTAACGAAGATTGGAAAAATGTACAGCACATCTTAAATAGCTTTCAACTAAAGAGCAACTTTAAAAACGAATTAGCCATGCTGCTGGGCAACAAGGTCAGACAAAGCAATAATAAGGGCATTTTTCTTAAAAAATTAATTGAAATAGAAAACGGAAGGATTTTGTTTTACGAAAGCTTTGTAGATGAAGACGACCCAAACGGGTATTATTCATTTGCTCTTGAAAAGTATTACCAATCAGAATATAATAAAACAAGAAACCAACTTTTTGTAAATTCCTTTTTATTATCACAGTCTATTTACAAAAACAAAAATCAATATATTTCATTGCTAAATTCAGGTGTATGGAAATTAGATATGCCTTTTGAACAATTGCATTTTCATGAATTATCACGTTATTTGGAGCTCGAGATATTAATTGATTTCAAACAAAATAAATTAAAAAAAAGCTTGCCTGCGCATATCGACAGAATTCTTCAATATTCAAATAAATTATTACATTATGAGCGTTGCTGGGTGCTAGCCAGAAGTATAAAGGCACTTGCATTTAGTGGGTTTTTAAAAATAGC
>CAIKXD010000297.1 GCA_903831265.1 uncultured Bacteroidota bacterium | reverse complement strand
TAAAGTCACATTCTGACCTAAACAAATCACTGTGCTTGTTGTATTTGCAACTACTGTTGGCAATGCATTAACATTTACATCTACACTAGCAGTTGAAGAAAAACCATTAGCATCCGTTCCAGTTATAGTATACGTTTTAAATGTACTTGGAGCAAAAGCTACATTATCATTTACATTATTATTCCAGTTATACGTCGATGCACCACTTCCTGTTAAAGTCACATTCTGACCTAAACAAATCACTGTGCTTGTTGTATTTGCAACTACTGTTGGTAATGCATTTACGGTTAAAGCTAAAGAAGAAGGAATTCCCTCACCACAAGAATTTATTCCTCTAACAATTATATTCCCATTTATAGCTGTAGATCCAAAATCTACAGAAATACTATTGGTTATACTTGTACCTGAAGCACCTGAAGGGAGTGTCCATTGATATGAGGTTGCATTGGCAACTTGGTCAATTGAATAGGTAACTATTCTACCTCTACAAAGAGAGTTTGCTCCTGTAATAGTAACTGGAGCTGAAGGTGTTGCACAACCAATCCCCTGCACTGCAAAAGTATAGGAACTAAGCGCACAAACATTACTATTAATGGAAATGGTAGCCGTTTCCGTACCTACTGCGCTTGGAATAAACTTTAGTGTAAAGGTGCTTTCCGTTCCTGCAGCTATTGTTGCTGGAAATGAAATACCTCCCGCAACAAAATCAGCCGCATTGATACCTGTTAGCGCGATACTGTTTACCAATAAAGGATCTGAACCAGTGTTTTGAATCGTATACGTTTTGGTGACTAGAGAATTTAGAGATGCAATGCCAAAATCAGTATCATCTGCTAAATTAGTCGAAATATCACCTGATACTATTGTTAAGCCAATGCCTTGAAGGTTGATATTAGCAAGACTTTTCCCCCCATCGGTTATTGTCCATCCATAAGTAGCTATCATACTTTCACGAGCTGATTCTCCTGCACAATACTTACTATTACCACCGCTAAAAATTACGTTATGCTGTAATGTTTGTCCAGCCCAGCCCATAAGAAGCGCATCATAATTGGCTGTAGATAGCGTTACGCCACTGAACATATCTTGCATCGTGGTTGCATTACTCACATCCCAACTACCAATGTTTTGATTGAATGAGGTTGCTCCATTGAACATATTAGACATATTGGTTACATGACTAACATTCCAACTGCTTATATTTGGAATATTAGAAGCGCTAGAGAACATTTCAGACATGTTGCTTACATTACTCACATTCCAATTACTAATATTTAAATTTATTGGATTAGTATAAGAAAACATAGATGACATGTCTGAGATAGTACTCAAGTTCCAATTATTTAAATTTCCACTAATTTTAGTAGCAAAAAACATGTTACGCATAGAGGTAACGCTTGTCAAAACAGGAGCATCAGTAGCGTTAATACTTAAATTTTCACAGCCAAAAAATGCATTTTCCATACTTGACCATTTTGTTGTTCCCCATTGATTAATAGAGATTAATTTTTTTGCTTCAGTAATGTTACTCAAATCAAAGAAAGTCCTATCATATCTTCCGCTTATTTTAACTGTATAATCGCCAGCTATAGCATACATATGGATTGGATTATTTCCAAGTCCTGTTTGCACCGTTCCATCACCCCAATCAATTGTCATATTGGTGCCGCTTTGAGCTCTAATTGGGAAGGTGATGCTCTCGGTAGCATTAGTTGTATGCCAAGTAGTGATAAAAGGATCTTCAACGAACAAATTCAAGGTTGCCAAACTATCACACCCAATTGAATTAATCAAAATAGCTGTTTGTGATCCTGCAGCATTAAATGTTAGTCGGTTCCAACTATAAGGTAATTCGGCACTAGTTATGGTCTTATCTTTTGAACTCGTGCTGGTAGTTACAAGCCCACAAGCACCTGCGCCACTAGTAATTTCGAAACCACTACAATATCCTGTTGACCAACCTGTAGCCGGTAAATAATTGATAGAACCGGTTGTATTCGTACTTTGTATATTAAAGGATCCCGTTTCACTATCATACGCAAAGCACCATTTACTACCATCCCAATAAATACGATACATAGTAGCAGTGTTGGCAGTGGGGCGCCGTGTCCAAGTGGCCGTACCATTTTTTTGGCCGGCATAATAAAAGGGATTACCCCATGATGGATTACAAGCTGCATTTCCAAAATTAAGAGTTAGATCACGTTTTAAATAGTTGGTACATTCAAAAACCGACATAGTTAATTGATTACTAGAAACGGTATCTACATTGTAAAAGTTGGTAACAATCAAATTGGCTTTTATAATATCGCCATTTGCAATAGTTGCATCGGTATAAGTAGCACCATTTGTGCCAACAATTACTCCATTCTTTTTCCATTGGTAAGCAGGTAAAGTGCCCCCGTTAATGGGTGTTGCTGTAAAGGTTACAGGTATACCCATGCGCACATTGTTTGCAGCAGTATTAATGCTCACTGATGGTTTAACAGTTGGGTTTACCAATAGATTGAGATAAGCAATACTATCGCAACCTCTTGCATTGGTGCTGCTGTAACTATAAATACCTGTTACTGAATAACTGATCCCATTAAACAAATAAGATTGACCATTGTAAATGACCTTATTTAGATTTGATGATGAAGAATTACAAACCGTTACAACAATTGGAGTACTATTTGTAGATCCCGACTGACAAGAAGATAACGATGCATTACTTGAAATGTTTACTTTAATTGCATCTCCTGATACCAAATTCGACAGCACTAATTGATTATTGGAAGACTCAACAATCTGTACATTATTTTTATACCACTTATAATAAGGAGATAAAACAGATGAGCTAGGTGTTGCCGTAAAAGTTACTGCTGTGCCGGGAGCAAACCGGTTAGCAGAAGCTGTAAATGATTGAAATGTTGGTAAAACACTAGGTGTAACAGTAAGTACAAGATTAGCCGTACTATCGCAACCCACACTATTGGTTAAATGAGCAGTATAGTTACCTGCAAGAGTATAATTCACCCCATTAAATGGATAGGTAGTACCTGAACAAATAGTTGCCGCAGTAGTTGATTCTGATTTAGACTTAACAATCACCCCAACGGTATTTACAATAATACAACCCGCACCGGTAGCCGCCGAAACGGTGTAAACAGCAGATTGTTGCGGTACCATACTTGCCGGATTTCGTAAAGAAGAAGTAAATCCTCCATAATCTGCAGACCAACTGTAAGTGGTAGCGATGGGCGTACCTGATAGGATAACATTATCAATAAATGCCTCTGGTGCCGTCGTAGCCCCCTGATAGAAGGTTCCATTTATTTGAAACCTCACATAAACTTTGGGCTTACCAAGCAATTGACTGCTTAATGGAATATCCGTTGGATAAAAAGTTGAATTCGCATTATTATTTGATCTTGTAAATACGGATGTCCAGTTTAAGTTATCACTTGACATGAGAACAGTTAAATTACCATTGTTAAAATTATAAAGGTCATATAAAAATGATAAATTAACCTCACTGTAACCTACTGTACTAAAAGTTGGAACTTCTAAAATAGCATTGGTAATATTGCTGCTATTAGCAGAATTGAGCACTGCAGAACAGAAATAAAACTGGCTGTTATCAGCAGTTTTAAAAATTTTGCTACTCGGTGACACATAACCAGAAGGTTTAAGCGACCATGCTGTTGAAGCCGGATTGGGACCTGTACTTAAGTTAATTTGTGTCCAGTTATTGGTAGCAGCATTAAAGTTTTCAGATATAATGGTTGCAGGCGGATCTTGAAAGGCTGAACTGTATAAATTCAATAAATCGCCTTGACAAATGGATGTGGCAGAAGCAGAAGCCACTACACTACCTGGCTGAGAAGGATTAACAGAAAGGCGTAATACCACATTGCTATCACATCCTACCATATTTCGTAAATAAAGTATCTTACTTCCTGCACCTGTAAAAATAACTCCCTTCCAATTGTAGGGCAAATTATTTTCACAAACAACTCTATCCACAACAGTTCTAATGGTATCTCTTATGGTAAGATTCAATATAGCAGTGCTATCGCAACCCCAATAAGAACGCAATTTGGCAGATTTGGTCCCTGCAGCATTAAATGTTAAACCATTCCATACGTAGGGCAAAGAACCTGAACAAATCGTGAGATTTTTAATACTGCTCAATGTTGCTGGATAGACAATACTAGTTGATCCTATCAGAAATGTACATCCATTTAAATCAGTAACGGTAGGGAAAAGTTGAACATAACTTAGTACACCAGCAGGAGCAATCGAATCAGATTCTCCTTGAAACCAATTATAAATATATGGCTTAGTGCCACCAGTAGCACGAATAGAAGTAACACCACAATTTTGAGCACTGGCGCCTATGACTTGAGCACTTAAAACAGCTGGTTGAGTAATGATGACTGGTTGCGAAACAGCTATACAATTATTTGCATCTTTAATGGCACACGTATATTGACCTGGAGCAAGATTTGATCTTACTTGATTGCTTCCCCCATTTGACCAAGAATAAGTATAAGGTGCGGTACCACCAAAACAAGAAGCTGCGGCAATACCATTGTGCGCATTATTACACCTAATTTGCTCTCTTGCAGCTACTTCAATATAATTGGATAGATCAAACACATCCAAAATCAAAGTGGCAGCACTATCGCAACCATTTGCAGCTCTTAAATATGCTGTTTGTGTACCTGTTTTTATAAAGGTTAAACCATTCCATGAATAAGGTAATGAAGTTGTACAAAGACTTTTAAAGGTAACAGAAGGCGTTACGGTTTTTGAAGTCACTAAAATGGAACTACTTGATACGCATTGCTTAGCATCTGAAACAATACAAGTACTATAACCAGGTAAAACACCTGTTAAAGTTTCTGATGTTGAACTACTTGGTGACCAACTGTAAGTGTAAGGTGCCGTGCCTCCATTTACGCTAGCTGCTACAGTAGAACTATTACAGGTATTTTGAGTTGTTTGTAAAGTAACAACTATTGGATTAGGTTCGCTAATCGAATACGATCCTGAAATTGAACACTGATTCGCATCTTTTATAGTAACAAGATATTGGCCTTGGGTTATAGGGCTAGGCGCGTATGCATTATTTACAAATGCACTTCCCGCAGACCATTGGTAGGTATATGGTGGTGATCCTCCAGAAACAGATACACTTGCCTGACCATTATTTCCTCCGGTACAACTTACATTTTGAGTGTTAAATACAAGTGGATTAATCGAAGCAAATGATCTCACGGTTAATAGTAATGTAACTGTACTATCACAACCAGATAGAGCAGTTAAAAGCTTAGAATAAGATCCGCTAGTTTTTAGTGTATCGCCTTGAAAAACATATTTACCGCCTGTGCATATACTTTCTGATATAGTAGTATTATATGATGGATTTACAGTAATATTTATTTCACTGCTACTCGAACAACCTGTGTTGTTTATTGCAGTTACTTTATAAACAGTTGATTGAGCAGGAACTATTAAACTCGGATTTTGAGAAACAGAACTAAACCCTGTAGGTACTGATGTCCAAGAATAAATAATGGGCTTGTAAGAAATCATACGCACATTATCAATAGACCAGTATTTTCCATTTATAGAATAATAAACAAATCGTATTTTAACGTTTGGCTGATTAAGGTACTTATCTAATGATACGATTTCATTTTTAAACAAACGAAAATCGCCAATATTACCTTTTGGAGTTTGATAATATGCTACTTTCCAGTTTATGCCATTATCGATTGACACCTCCATACCTATCGAATCTTTCTCATGACCCAATTCTAAAAAATGTTCAAATTGAATGGCGGCATGCGCTAAACCAACTGTGCTGAAAGCAGTCTTCCGTTGCAAGATTGTATTTGTAATCTGGCCGGGAACTGTAATCGTTGAATAACTATTTTGTGCTGTACTACTACTAGTAAAAAACTTTGAACGGTCATTACTTAAAGCTGCCCATGGACCTATAGATGTATAATTAGATACTATTTTCCATCGAGCCTCATAGTCATTGTAACCACCGACACTATTATTAGTTAATAGCCAGTCGTCGATTGAACCATTAAAATCATCTGTCCAAATAACCGTACTATCTCTAAGTTGAACATCCGCTTTTAAATCAACCGAATTGCCTGCACATATAACGGCGGGTTGTGTAACAGTTGTAAAAATCGGATCTGTTGAAATTAAATTAATGACAGCCAAACTATCACATCCAAATGCCGTTCGCAGATGAACAGTATCTTTCCCAAAATTCTCTAACACTTTACTGTTCCAGGTGAATGGTAATGCAGAAGAGCATATATTAACATTGGTAAAAGATTGCATTGCCGGATTCTGTACTACTTTTATACCACTGATAGTAGCGGTACAAAATGCTGCATCTGTTACGGTTACGGAATATTCACCTGCTTCTAACTTGTTACTAACTGCATCATTTCCACCGGTAGGTGACCATGTATATCGCTGATAGGGAAGCCTACCTCCGGAAACACTCACACCGACTGTTTCGCAACTAAAATAAGTTCGATTCAATACACTGGTTGCAATTTTCAACTGCGTTGGTTGCGTAATTGAGAACATAATCTTAGTTCTGCAGGCGTTTGTATCCGTAATCGTGCATAAATAATTGCCCGCAGTTAAATTTGAGATAGAATTTGAACTAGAAAAAGAAACGTTTGATACAGAAGGCTGTGTCCAATTATAACTATAAAGCCTATTGTTTGTTTTACCGATTAAAACGATAGCACTCCCATTATTTCCACCAAAACAACTTACATCCAATGATGGCGCATAGATGCTGCCCGCAAAATTAACCCCTAACCTTACTGTTAAATTTAAAGTAACGGCACTGTCACAACCCACTGCATTCGTCAAATGCGCCGTTTGAGTACCTCCACTTATAAAGGTCAATCCATTCCAACTATATGGCAACTCATTATTACATATTGTCATATTTATTACTGATGAACTTGCATTCTTTACAGTTAAATTTATTGTTACAGTTGTATCGCAGCCTCCAGATGGAGAAGACCAAGTCCTCGATTGCGTCCCTGCACCAGTCAATGTGATACCATATGCCGTAAATGGTAATTCACTTGGACAAATATTGAAATTGTAAGCACCCAGGTTATAAGGCACAGGATTCGGATTTACGGTTACAACAACATCCTTTCTATTCGAACAACCGGTAATAGCATCTGTTGAAAGTAAATGAAAAGTGGTGGTTTGCGAAATGGTTAAACCCGTTGGATTCACATTTGAGTTAAACGTAATTCCGGAAGGTGTGGAAGTCCATTGATACATATTAGTCAATTGCACTAAAGGATACGTAGCATATAGGCTGAAGGGAAGCGCTGTATTACAAATGGTCTGCGCGCTAGCTTTCGGCGTATTTGTTGGCTCTCCTTTAAGATGTAAATTGATAGTAACTGTACTGTCGCATCCTGCAGCATTAGTCAAATGTATGGTCCTTAAAGTAGCTGCTGTTAACGACAATCCATTCCAAATAAATGGTAATGCACTTGGACAAATTAAAGTATCGATTATTGTTCGAGAAGGTTGCTTTACGGTAACAAAAACGCTATCACTTTTACCTATATTGGTACAACCGTAATTGTTGGTGGTATTACATTTATATAAAGTATTTATATTTGGATTTACAACCGGATTTTGGAGTTTGGATGTAAATCCTGCCGGCATAGAGGTCCAATTATATGTTTGATTATTATTATAGCCGGTAACTTTAAAATTATCGATCGCTACAAATGGAAGCGTGTATGCATCATATATCATTTTAAACCTTATCATCACATGAGGAGATTGCGAAAATTGACTGATATCATAACTGCGGTTTTTCCAAATGGTATCACGTGGCATAGACGAGGTAACACTATTCAACAATACCCAATTTATTCCATCATTGGATGCTTCAATATCTCTTTTGGCATTGGTTTCCAGTTTCTCTCTAAAAGTTAATTTTGAAGCATTGTAACCTACTAAACTGAAGGAAGGCGATTGCAAAATAATATTTCCATAAATAGATTTATCCCACGAATTATTTTGTTGCTGAAAAGCTTTATTATCTACATAATAGGGGAAATTAGATTTACTCAATAAAAAATTAGAATTATCCTGGCTAACAATAGAATTATTGAACCGATTGTGTATGTTAGTATTGTTGTTGTCATAGCTAAGATTTAAAAATGAATAACCACTAGGCCTTACACTAAATTTTACTGAATCGGTAAAGGGTGAATTAATTGTAACGCCAGATGGGGTCCAGGGGGCAGATTGACCGCCATATGAGGGGACGCCGTTCCCGCTTGCATTATAAGTGACGCTTTTAGCTGAACTGCTAATTTTTTGCGTCCAATTACCCATTCCAGAATTGAAATCGTCTAAAAATACAACCGAAGAATCGGTGGTTGCATTGCCAAGCTCGGTGATCGCATTCAAATTAATCTGCCCGCCGCTACAAGAAACAACCCCACTAGCACTAACATGTAATTCAGACACCGGAGAAGGGTTAACAATAATATTGTCTCCTCTGTCGGAACTATAATATTCTGGACTAGTTGATTGAATACGAATCCGGTAATTTGAGCCGGAAGCAATATTGGCAGATCCCGAAATAATACTGTTCGGTATCATAGCAGCAATAGTTCCACTACCGGTAGCCGAAACGGTACCTATGGTAGTAGGTATATTGTTATTAAAATTACCACTAGCATCACTTAACTGCAGCTTAAATACGTTGCCATTATTAAAATTACTACATCCTATTTTATAGGAAACTTCGAAAGATACCCCTTTACAAATACTCGAAGGGACATCATTCATCGCTATTGTTTTACTTAAAGGCTCATATTCAAACAGGTTATTGGCAAGGGTTGAATTTTGAAAACCCAATCCAATAAAACCTTTTGTGCCATTGCTAAATCCAATACCATCAGACAAGGAAGTTGGTAGATCCAACTTTTTAACCCAAGCCGGACTACTGTTAGCTGTTATAGCCGACAGATCAAGTTCATAAAAATCTTTTCGCTCTCCAACACCATTGCCAGAACCAATATAACCTTTACTACCAATGGTAAATCCAGAAGCTTTGGTAACAATGGCGGGTAAATCAGACCCTGCCATCCGAATCCATGTATTGTTATCCTGATTATAATGATAAAAATCTTTATAGCTGGTAGTAGTAGATGATGAACCCGAACCAATAATTCCTTTATTGGTATAAGAAAAACCTACTGCCTGGGCTCTTGCAGCTCCAGGAAATGAAGCTTTGCTAGTCCATGTATTTGTTTGTGGATTGTATTGATAAAAATCATTTAAAAAACTAGTCCCATTATTACCCGTTCCCACATATCCAAAATTATTGATGGTAAAAGCAACTGCAGCATATCTAGCTGATGGCAAATCACTTTTTTTGGTCCATGCATTTGTTATAGGATCATATTCATACATGTCTTTAAATAGACTTGTACCATCTTTTCCAGTACATACATAAGCTTTGTTTCCAATTGTGAAGGCAACGGCATCTGACCTTTTAGCTCCAGGTAAGTTGGCCTTCTTTGTCCAAATAAAAGTATTTAAATCCAGCTCCCAAAAATTGTCGTAATAAATAGTCCCATTATTACCTGTGCCCACATATGCTTTGTTATTTAATACAAAAACAACAGCACCCTGTCTTTGTTCGCCAGGAAATCCCGCCTGGTAAATCCAATCATTACCCAGGTGTTGTTTTTCTATTGTTACCGTGTTGTTTTCTGTTACATTGTTCAGACAGGTATTTCCTGAACCAATTTGTGTAATCGTTAATGTATAAAAATCATCCTGGTTTTGTGTTGGAGTTGTCAATGTTGCTTCTCCTCCAGTAAATACGACATCATAAGCATAAAGCGATTGTAAAATGCCCGCACGGTTCACTATATTATATTTTATATAATAAGTGCCGTCTGGCATAGTAGATGAATAAAGCTTAATAGTTGAAGAAGATGAAGTACTGGATGCGCAATTAGTAACTTTACTAATTCCTGATAATTTATAGGTGGGATAGGTGGTATAAAAATCAACCATACCATCTCCTCCATTTCCGCCACGAAAATTTTCAAGTACAACTTGATTATCCCCATAATTAATTCCTGCCCAAAAATCATCATCAACGAAGATATCACTTACACCCTTCGTTATTTCACTTGCAATAATAGATGAAGCAACAGAAAAAAACAGCGATGTAAAGTCTATTACTTTAAAACTACCTCCCCCTCCTCCATATCCAGGATTTGTAGCATCATTATTAAAAGTACCTGGATTAGGACCAGAAAGTATGGAGATGCCATAGTTGGCCTGATTGTAACCTAAACTACCAAATATATTTGATCCTGATGAACCTCTTTCACCTGAATTGGTTTGACCACCATTACCTCCCTTTGTAAACATATCATGCCCACCATTCATACCAATGATACTATAATTATTGGTAGGAGTTGGGAGTGCCCCCTTTGCGCCACCTGTATTTGAAAGATCTGATGTGGTTGATACCTTAGCACCGAACCCACCCGGAGATATTACCTGATTTAGAAAATTAGATGCTGACCCATTACCACCATTGTTACCTGCGGCACCATTTGTAAGACCTCCTAAACCACCACTACCTACCATAAAATTATAATTGCTTCCAGCTACTACCTGAACATCAGCTCCCGCCCAATGACTGGCGCCACCACCCCCACCACTGTGTATATGACTACCTTGACCTGATACAAAATCAAGTACTTTAGAACCACCCGAAGCACCACCACCTCCACCACCCCACATGGAAACAGTTACTTTATTAATGCCTGCTCCCACCTTCAGTTGGTTTGACCCAGAAGATCGATACCTAGTTATTGTGGTCGTTGTGTTTGGATTACTTGATAAAATTTCAGGTTGGAGAACTACAGTCTGCGCATGCAAAGAAACATTGCCTATCATCAACAACGTGATAAAAAGCAAAAAGCTTACACTACGTTCTAATTTACTTTGAATTATTAATTTCTTTACAGAAAGAATAATGGCAGTTAAGACGAATAATAATTCAAAGTAGAATTTTCTCATGGGAAATTATTTTTTTAAGTTACAAAAGTGTAATTTAAACTTCGCTAATGGTGATAAAAACAACTCAACTTGTTTGCATTTTTAAAAATGCAAACAAGTTTAAAATTAAATCGCTGTAATTTAATGGTTTATATAAAATAGAAATGTAGAGATTTTACCTATTTATAAAGTTGAAAGTTGTAAACTCAACAAAAATAGAATGAAACTGAACGAAAATTGACTATAAAAATGACTTTAAATAGTTGCTTGGGGTAATTCCAGTCAGATTTTTAAACGCTCTAATAAAAGTACTTTGCGTAGAAAAACCGCATTTTACTGATATTGCTTGTAAAGTAAAATTGTTCATTTCACCTTGATGAATTAATGCCAATGCGTGTTCGATACGAAGGTTATTTCGCCAATC
>CAIKXD010000296.1 GCA_903831265.1 uncultured Bacteroidota bacterium | reverse complement strand
TTTTTGCATCTTTTTTTGCCACCTTAATAGTAATATCTTGGATGCCGTTGTAAAACACACCTTCTTTTACATCTAATGATGGTTTTTGATGCGTTATATCGTAGAGCAATGTGCCCATTTTAAGATTAGCAATAGGCAATACATTATTCGCAAATAAAAATGCACCACCAGCCATTAAAATTGTTGTAATAGTTAACGGTTGCATTACCTTTTGCAAAGACATTCCTGCAGATTTTAAGGCGGTTAATTCATAACTTTCTGCTAAGTTACCAAAGGTCATGATAGACGCCAATAAAATAGCTAATGGCAGCGCCATTGGAACTAGGGTTACCGACACATAAAACATTAACTCAAGAATCAAGTTCCATTCTAAACCTTTGCCAACAAAATCGTCAATGTATTTCCATACAAATTGCATAAGTAATATAAACATTACCACAGCAAAGGTCATTAAAAATGGACCTAAATATGACTTTAAAATAAGTTGATTAATTTTTTTCAACGACTTCAGTTTTAATCACCCAATCAATCCCTTTCTTTAATAAATTTAATGTTTGAGCCTCCCTACTTCCTGCAGCAGGAATGTGGTTGTAATGCCATTCAACTCTAGGTGGTAAGCTCATTAAAATAGATTCTGTTCTACCATTAGTTTCTAATCCAAACTTAGTGCCTTTGTCGTAAACCAAATTAAATTCTGCATATCTTCCTCTTCTTAAGTATTGCCATTGCTTTTCATTTTCGCTAAAGGGCAAGTGTTGATTTTGCTTCATTAATTTTGTGTAAGTTGGTGCAAAAGTATTTCCTATCGTTTTCACAAATTCAAATAGTTTGAGTTTATCTCCTGTAAGGTGATCAAAAAAGATACCTCCTATACCTCTTGTTTCCTTGCGATGGGGAATATAAAAATAGTCATCTGCCCATTTTTTATATTGATCATAATAGTTTTTATCATGCTTTTCACATGCATTTTTTAAGGTTTGATGAAAAAAATGTGCATCTTTTTCATCTACATAATGAGGCGTTAAATCAATACCACCACCAAACCAAAAAACATTATTACCTGCTTCAAAATACCTTACATTCATATGAATAATTGGTATCATTGGGTTATGTGGATGAAGCACAATAGAAACTCCTGTGGCGTAAAAATTGCTACCAGCCAACGTAGCGTTTGATTTTATTAAAAAATCGGGTGTTGGCCCAAAAACTGCTGAATAATTTACACCACCTTTTTCAATAATATCACCGTTTTCAATCACGCTACTTTTTCCGCCACCACCTTCAGGTCTTTGCCAATCATCAAAAGTAAATTTTCCTCTACCATCAGTCAACTCTAGTTGTTTGATAATATCAAGTTGCAAGCTTTGAAACCATAATGAAATTTGCTCCTTGTTAATCATAATTCATATATCATTTATTGTTTCTTAAGTTCAAAGTCTTCATACCTTAAAATAAATACACTCTGATTTTCAAATCCACTATCATCACCAGTTTTCTTAAAATCAAAAGAGGTACTTAAGCAAGTTTTCTTGGTAGATTCAATTTTATCAATTGCTCCATTCCCATATTTTATCAATAAAGGTATAAAATACATGGCAGCATCATAACCAGAAAATGAGTATTTTCCTGGCTCAGTGTTGTATTTTTCGCGGTAAGATTTTATAAAAATATTTGTAACTGTATCGGTGTAATTAATATGTGAATTGGCAGGAATTTGAAGGTTTAATTTTTGAATCATGTTAATATCTAAATTATCATAGTTTATCCATGTGTCCATTCCCGTAACCGATATTTTATATTCCTTAGTATCTAGTACTTTTAGTTTGTTAAACAAATCGGTAACAAATGCTTGGTCGCTGCTGGCAACAATAATCATATTGTTTTTTGATTTTGATAAAGCACCAGTTAAACCTTTTAATCCAACAGTTTTATAGATGATTTCCTTTATAGAATCATTATTTTGAGCTTTAAAAGTTTTCTTAATTAAATCTACAATTTGCATTTCTTTATTTAATGCATTGTGAACCAAAATAAATTGGGTGTTTTTATGTTTGTCAATCAACTGTAAACTCAAATTTTCCATTCCTGTTGGTAACGATGGCGTAATTTTTAACACATTTTCATTTCCAAGTAATACCTTATTTGGCGAAGAATAAGGGAGTATTAAAAGTGTATTACTATTTTTTACTGCTTTAGCTGCAGAAGATGCGGCATGGCTATGAAATGGTCCAACCCAAAGTGCAGCATTTTTAAACTGTTTATTTGCAAAAAAACTCGCTGCTGCGGAAGAATCTGCCGGAGTGTCGTAAATATTAATATTTACTTTAGTTCCTAGTTTTATGATTGAATCACAAGCAATTTGAAAACCAGATAAAAACTCAATTCCTGGAATAGACTTAGAAAATAATTCGTCAGTTTCCACCAAAGATTCTTTGTTAATGAGGCTGTCATTTTGATTAAGATAAAAGGGAAGAAACAAATTCACATGGATCCCACTTAAAGGTTTCTCATTGCCTTTCTTTTCAAACTTTGGTTCCTTTAAAATTGGCACTACGGGAGGCTCAACAGTTTTAATTTCTTTTTGCGGGATTTTTATCACCATTCCTTCTTTCAGTCCTTGTGAAATTTCAGGATTAGCTTTTTGTATATCTTCTGAGTTTAAATTATACTTTTTTGAGATGAAATATAGTGTTTGCTTTTTTTCTACGGTATGTAAAATAAACTTGCCCGAATTATCAAGCGAAATTGTCTTGTTTTTGTGATCACTCAGTGTAGGTATTTTAAGCTCCATTCCTGCCTTGAGTCCAGTTTTTAAACTATCGTTTGACGCCTCAATATCGGCAATCAAAACATTGTAAGCCTTGCTTATAGCATACAAGGTTTCACCTTGTTCAACCTTATGAAGGTATACAATGCTACCATTAACATTTATCTTATTATTGCTTTTTTGAACTGCTTTTTGGGTAATATCTTGTGCAAATAATAATTCACCAACACACAAAAAAACTAAAACAATTTTAGTGAATTTATGAAACATTATTTGTAAGTTATTCCTCATAGGTGATTTGTTAATTTATTTCAATTATTGAGCCAATTATTATTCCCATTCAATTGTAGCTGGTGGTTTAGAACTAATGTCATAAACCACCCTGTTAATGCCCTTAACTTTATTGATAATTTCGTTAGAAACCTTCGCCAAAAAATCATATGGCAAGTGACACCAATCTGCTGTCATTCCATCAGTAGAGCTTACAGCGCGCAAAGCTACAGCATTCTCGTAGGTACGTTCATCACCCATTACACCAACACTTTGAATTGGTAAAAATATCACACCAGCTTGCCATACAGTTTTATACAAATCATATTGTTTCAATAAAGAAATAAAAATGTGATCAGCCTCTTGCAATAATTGTACTTTTTCAGCAGTAATATCTCCTAAAATTCTAATTGCCAATCCAGGTCCGGGAAAAGGATGGCGGCCCAATAAATCAGGGTGCATACCCATTGCTGCACCTGTTCTTCTTACTTCATCTTTAAACAAATTGCGCAATGGTTCAACAATTTGTAATTTCATATAATCGGGCAAACCGCCTACATTATGATGCGATTTTATAGTGGCTGAAGGGCCCTTTACTGATACCGATTCTATTACATCAGGATAAATGGTGCCTTGTGCCAACCATTTTACATCTTTTATTAGATGTGCTTCTTCATCAAAAACTTCAATAAAGGTTTTACCAATGGCTTTTCTTTTTAGTTCAGGATCCGATATGTTTTTTAATGCGTCATAAAACTTATCTGCAGCGCTAACCCCTTTTACATTTAAACCTAAATGTTCGTAAGAACTTAAAACCTGATCAAACTCTCCTTTTCTCAATAGACCATTATCTACAAATATACAATGTAAGTTTTTTCCAATGGCCTTGTGCAAAAGCATTGCAGCTACAGAACTATCAACACCTCCCGATAATCCTAAAACAACTTTATCGTTGCCTAATTTATTTTTTAAATCATTAACAGTACTTTCAATAAACGAGGCAGAAGTCCAATCTTGCTTACAGCCACAAATGTTTTTCAAAAAGTTTTCAAGCAAAAGCGTTCCTTGTGCCGAATGATAAACCTCTGGATGAAATTGTATGCCAAAGGTAAGTTCATCTTTAAAACTAAAGGCAGCATTTTTTACATCGGTTGTTTCTGCTATTCTTTCTGCATTTTTAGGCAACTCCACAATTGTATCTCCATGGCTCATCCATACCTGACTATGTTCATCAACGCCTGCAAACAATAAATTTTGTTGATTAACACTTGAAAGATTTGTTCTGCCATACTCACGAGTAGAACTTGCTTGCACACTCCCACCAAAGCTTTGTGCCAGTAATTGTGCTCCATAACAAATACCTAAAACTGGCACTTTGTTCCTAAATAAAGAAAAATCAATGTTGGGCGCAGCTGCATCTCTTACACTAAAAGGACTTCCCGAAAGAATTACACCTTTTAAATTATGAATTGCTGTGTTGTATTTGTAATAGGGTAAAATTTCGCAATAAACATTCAATTCACGCACTCTTCGTGCAATCAATTGGGTATATTGGCTCCCAAAATCTAAAATTAAAATACTTTCTGTCATGCCGCAAATGTAAGGATTTTAAATAATGAGAATAGCTTAAACATACGAATTCAAATTTTGATTTATTAAACGATGATTTGTTGATAGTTTAATTGTAATAAACATAAAACTAAGTTCTTTTATAAGCTATTTTGTAAATTAAATTGGTTTAAATTGAATAACAATATTTTCAGATATTTTCTTTTTATAGGATTCCTATTGCTTATAACTTCCTGCAATCTTTTTCGCTATGGTATTGAGGAAAGAAAAAAAGACAAGGTGGCAAGTAACAATAATGAAATTGAAAAAGTTGTTAAAACTGAGCGTTTAAAAAAGGCAGAAGTAATACTAAAATCGGCCCGGCAGTTTGAAGGCACACCCTATCAATTAGGTGGTGATACAAAACGTGGAATTGATTGTTCTGCATTAACTATGCTAAGTTTTAAAAACGCCGGAATTACATTGCCTCGCACAAGTATCGAACAAAGTAAAATTGGGGAAAGTATAAAATTAGAACTAGCACAACCTGGCGATTTAATCTTCTTCAAATTTAAAAAATCAAAGTCAAATAATCCTGTTAATCATGTTGGCATTGTTTCAAAAATAGAAAAAAGTGGAGTCGTTTTTTTTTATCATGCAAGCACATCATTGGGTGTTATAGAAAGCAGTTTGGCCGAAACTTATTACCGTGATGTTTTTGTAAAAATAATGCGAGTATATTAGTTTTAGCAGTAAAATAATCTTTAAACCTGAGTTAAAATGTATAAATAAATACCTAAAATCATAGTGTTATAGTAACACTGTTGATAATTATTTAACATGTATTTTCTGCATTTGGTAAAGCTTTCAGCTATTTATGTATTATTTAAATTCATAAAAAATTAACCAAATGCAAGCCCAAAACTTTAAAATCACTAAATTTGCGCACATTTTAAAAAAAGTATCTAACCAAAATAAAAAATAATGAACGAATTTGGGATTAAATCTAAAACTGCTTCTGTAGCAAGTCTAGGATTATCAAATGTTTCGGCAGCTTATTGGAATTTAAATCCAGCCGAATTAGTAGAAGAAACGATTGTAAGAGGAGAAGGATTCCTCACCGATACAGGTGCATTAGCCATCGATACAGGTGAATTTACTGGTCGTTCACCAAAAGATAAATTTGTAGTTTTTGATGATGTTACAAAAGATACCATTTGGTGGGGCGATGTAAATTTTCGATTCGAAGCTGCCAATTGGGAAACCATATACAACCGTGTAGCTGCCTATTTAGGCGGTAAAGAAGTTTATGTTCGTGATAACTATGCTTGCGCTGATCCTTTACACAGATTAAATGTGCGCACTGTAACTGAATATCCATGGAGTAATTTGTTTGCTAACAATTTATTTTTACGTCCTACTTTAGACGAAATCATGGATTTTACGCCAGATTGGACTATTGTTAACGCGCCTGGTTTTAAAGCAGACCCTGCAATAGATGGAACACGCCAACATAATTTTACAATTATGAACTTTACTAAAAAAATTATTTTAATTGGTGGTTCAGGTTACACAGGCGAAATCAAAAAAAGCATATTTACATTATTGAACTATATTTTACCACATGAAAAAGGTGTGCTAAGTATGCATTGTTCAGCCAATATTGGTAAGGATGGTGATACAGCGGTGTTCTTTGGATTAAGCGGAACTGGAAAAACTACCCTTTCGGCGGATCAAGAAAGAGGTTTAATTGGTGATGATGAGCATGGTTGGAGCGATACGGCTGTATTTAACTTTGAGGGTGGATGTTATGCTAAATGCGTGGATCTAACTAAAGAAAAGGAACCACAAATTTTTGATGCCGTTAAATTTGGAGCTCTACTAGAAAATATCGAATGTTACGAAAATACCGCAACTGTCGATTACACAAATATAAGTAAAACAGAAAATACAAGAGTTTCATACCCTATTAACCATATCAGTAATGCTGTAGAGCCTTCTGTAGGTGGTATTCCTAAAAATATTTTCTTCTTAACTTGTGATGCTTTTGGTGTATTACCTCCAATTTCTAAATTAACCACAGGTCAGGCAATGTATCATTTTATTAGTGGTTATACTGCTAAGGTGGCTGGTACCGAAATGGGAATTACCGAACCTACAACTACATTTTCAGCATGCTTTGGTAAGGCTTTTTTACCTTTGCATCCTACTAAATATGCCGAGTTGTTAGGTAAAAAATTAGACACTAACAAAGTTAACGTTTGGTTAGTAAACACTGGTTGGAGTGGTGGTGCTTTTGGAACAGGAAGTAGAATGAAGTTGAGTTACACTCGTGCTTTAATTACTGCTGCCCTTAATGGTGAGTTAGATAAAGTAACTTATGATACACTACCTGTGTTTGGCCTGCAATTCCCAACCACATGCCCTAATGTACCAACCGAAATTTTAAATCCACGTGCTACATGGGCAGATAAAAATGCCTACGATGCAAAGGCCAATGATTTAGGGGCTAAATTTATCAAAAACTTTGAACAGTATATTAGTGCTGCTAACGATGCTATTAAAGCAGCAGCGCCAAAAGTAAGCGTAAACGCTTAGTTTTATTAACAACAAAAAAGGCTCATTACTGCAAGTAATGAGCCTTTTTTGTTGTCATAGTGTTAGATTATTTAATTCTAGAATCAGCTTCTATGAGGCGATTTCCTCTATTATTATGTACAGCGTAGCTGAATCCTTTCTGTAGGCAGTATGATCCATACTGTCCGGCCTTATTTAAAGCAATGAAACCTACTTGAATTTCGGAAGCTCTTTTTTGTTGCTTTTTAAAAACGCGTTCAACAGCCTCCCTGCAAGCCTCTTCAGGTGTTCTGCCTTGTCGCATTAATTCAACCACCAAATGGCATCCTGCAATTCTAATTACCTCTTCACCATGTCCAGTGGCGGTGGCTGCACCAATTTCATTGTCAACAAATAAACCTGCGCCAATAATTGGAGAATCACCAACTCGACCATGCATTTTAAAAGCCATGCCACTTGTTGTGCAAGCTCCAGATAGATTTCCATGCATATCTAGTGCAATCATTCCTATGGTGTCATGATTTTCGATATTTACAATAGGCTTGTAATTACTGGTTTTTAACCATTCTTTCCACTCTTTTTCCGATTCAGCGGTTAATAAATTCTCTTTTTTAAAGCCTTCTTTTAAGGCAAACTGCAATGCGCCATCGCCAACTAACATTACATGTGGTGTCTTCTCCATTACAGCCCTTGCCACCGAAATGGGATGCATAATATGTTGTAAATATGCTACTGAACCTATATTTTGATCATGATCCATAATACAGGCATCTAGGGTTACAAAGCCATCTCTGTCTGGTCTACCGCCATAGCCTACACTTCTTTCGCTGGGATCGGCTTCAACTAATTTTACACCATTTTCAACAGCATCAATTGATTTGCCGTTTTTTGAAAGAACATCCCATGCTACTTCATTGGCTTTTAATCCAAAGTTCCAAGTGCTCAAAACAATGGGTGTTGAAACTTCCTCAGCATATATTTTTTTGGGGAATGCGCTTAATACGGCAGCAGCCATAGTACCTGTCTTTAAAAACTGTCTTCGGTTATGATTCTTCATACATCAAAAATAGAATAATAAATCTGTAAAAAGCAAACTTACTCAATAAAAAAAGCCCAATGAAATTAATCATTGGGCTTCATGTTGGCAATCAATTTATTTTACTTGATGATAGAAATTTTACTTGTTGTTTTTGATGTATTTCCAACTACTTCTAAAGTGTAAAAACCAGTTGCTAAGTTATTAATCTCAATGTTTGCAGTTGTGCTTGAGTTTGAACCAATTTGTTGATTTAAAACAATCTCTCCTATGCTGTTATATATAGTAACAGTTGTTTTTTCAGACATCAACATTGCACTAGAAATGATTAATTTATCGCTAGCTGGGTTTGGATAAATATTTAGTGCAGCGTTTGAAGTAGTATTTTCGATAGAAGTTACTACAGGAAGAGGAATTAAATTTCCACCTGCAGGTAAACTTACCCAGATGCCAAAATTAGGACCATTACTGTTGTTACCTGGATTTAAAAATCCTGAAGCTAAAGCAACAAGAGAAGCTCCTTGTAAATTCAAAGTTGCTAAAGGCGCACTGTAAGAAGCTACAATATTTGCACCTGATGCATCAGTAACTGATATCACGTAGTCAGTTGTTGGAAGTTGTAAATAATCAGCACTGAAATCAGCGTATGAAATATCATTAACTAAAGTAGCAGCACCTGCAACTATATCAACTGTTGGGGCGTCAGTAGCGCCATGGTAAACTAAGACATTAGTATTCGCAGGATTTCCTGAAGCTTCTTCAGCACCTGTAAAAACATCAATATTAAAAGGTTGTACAGGATTGTATCCAGTTCCACTTACAGTACCATTAGCAACTAAAACATAAGTTTCACCTGCAGCTAAAGTATATTCAAAACGTGCTAAACCGTTAGTAGTATCAACGCTGCTCGAAGGTTGAACTGTAATATCAAACGCAACACCGCTTGGAGCATCAATAAACGGAGATGATGTTCTGAAATTAAAATTATCTAACAATAACGTATTATTTAACCAAATATCTACTGTTGCAGCTGCTGCATCAGCACAATTATGAATTACTTGTACACGTGCAGGAGTAGTATTAACTGTTGGCAATTGAATTAAATTTCCTCCTGATGGTAAAGCCACCCAAATGCCAAAAGCTGGGCCATTACTGTTGTTAGCAGGATTTAAGAATCCAGATGCTAATGCAACTAATGAATTGCCTTGTAAGTTTAAAGTGGCAAGTGGTGCACTGTAAGTAGCTACTGTATTTGCGCCAGAAGCGTCTGTTACTGCGATGGTATAATCTGCAGTTGGTAATTGTAAATATGATGTGTTAAATTGAGCGTAAGAAATATCATTAACCAAAGTAGTTGGTCCTGCAACAATATCAACAGTTGGAGCATCAGTTGCACCATGATAAACTAATACATTTGTATTTAGTGGATTTCCTGAAGCTTCTTGTCCAGCAGCAAATACATCTAAATTAAAAGGTTGAACTGGAGTGTATCCGCTGGCACTAACTGTTCCGTTTGCAACTAATATATATTTAGATGAAGCTGATAAATTGGCGAATGTAAAACGGGCTAAACCGTTTGTTGTGTCAACACTGTTAGCTGGTTGAATGGTTACATCCAAACTAACACCAGCTGGAGCATCTATGAACGGAGAGGCTGTTCTAAATTGAAAATTGTCAATTAAGAGTGTTTCATTTAACCAAACATCAACTGTAGCAGCTGCAGCATCAGCGCAATTGTGAATTACTTGCACTCTTGTTGTTGTTGTTGCCACTGAAGGTAATTGAACTAAATCACCTCCTGTTGCAAGCGCGGCCCACAGACCAAAGCCTGCTCCACCACTATTGTTAGCTGGGTTTAAAAAACCAGAAGCCAAAACAACAAGTGCCTGACCTTGCAAACTTAAAGTTGATAGAGGAGCTTGGTATTCTGCTACAACATCTGTTCCAGCTGAATTTCTTACTTGAATGTTGTAATCAGCAGTAGGTAACTCTAAATAATCTGTTGTAAAGCTTGGATATGAAATATCGTTGATTAAGGTAGCACCAAGTGGTAATTTAACGTCAACTGTTGGGGCATCAGTAGAACCATGCATTACTAACACATCAGTATTTGCTGGGTTTGATGCAGTTAATCTTCCCATTGGGAAAACTTCTAAATTGAATGCAGGTGATGGACTGTAACCTGAAGTACTTACTATTCCTGAAGCCACAAGTACGTATTTACTACCATTCATTAAATTGTAATTAAAAGATACAATCGTATCATTGATACTTGTACTTGATGCTGGTGCAATACCAACATTGATGTTTACTCCTGCTGGTAAATCTAAAAACGGAGTTGATTTTCTGAACCCGAAGTCATTTAGGGTTAAGTTTCCATTAACGTATACATCCACCTGAGAGGCTGCGGCATCGGCGCAATTATGGATTACTTGTAATTTAGCTGTTTGTGCAAAACTTAAGGCTGAAAGCATTAAGGCTGCCGATAATGAAAATAGTTGTTTTTTTTGCATAGTGTTTTTGTTTTTAATAAATAAATGATTGAACATTGTCCTAAACCACTGCAATTTCAAAATGTTTAATAAATAGCTAATAAAGTTAAACAAAAAAACGTAACTAACAGAAAAACAAGTAGATAAAAATATTAACAATATGTTAAATTAGATATCGAAGATGTTTAGTTTAGTTTTATCAGTAAATTTTTTCTGAAAGAAAATAGATGAAAAGATTACTAACTCAATGCTTATAATTATCCAATCTCTAAATTTTGGAATGCCACAAAAGAAGTTGTAACACAAGTATTTTTTTTTACCGAAACCTATCGCTATTAATGCCCAGGAAAAAAATAATTTTAAAAATGTGCCTTTAGTTTTTTGCTTCAATAGGCATAGGATGCTAATTTTGCCTTTAAAACTACATGTTAAATTCACGGAATTACTAGTTGAATACTATTGCCCTTCAATTGATGATTATGATTTTAACCTGTTTAAAGCAGATTTTAACGCCCAAACTTTTAAAGTGTTAAAACCTCCAAATCCCTTGTTAATAAAGGCTTTCAAACGATTTGCTTTAACATAAATTAACAACGATAGGGGCTTAAGAAACATTCATGCAATTAAATTTGCATTCAGCAAAACAAAAAGTACTAAACAAATAAATTATATGGAAACATCATCTGTAGATATTCGTGAACTGAATGAAAGAATTCAAAAGGAAAGTGCCTTTATCGATTTAATCAATTTAGAAATGGATAAAGTGATTGTAGGACAAAAATATATGGTGGAGCGTTTAATGATTGGATTGCTATCAAACGGACATATATTGTTAGAAGGTGTTCCTGGTCTAGCAAAAACGCTAGCTATAAAATCCCTTTCTTCTACAATTCATGCCAATTTTAGCCGTATTCAGTTTACACCTGATTTACTGCCTGCGGATGTTATTGGTACTATGATTTATAACCAAAAAAAGGAAGAGTTTACGGTGCGCCAAGGGCCTATTTTTTCTAATTTTATTTTAGCCGATGAAATTAATAGAGCCCCAGCAAAAGTGCAAAGTGCATTATTAGAAGCTATGCAGGAAAGGCAAGTAACTATTGGCGATCAAACCTTTAAGTTGCCAGAACCATTTCTTGTATTGGCTACGCAAAATCCTGTAGAGCAAGAAGGTACTTATCCTCTGCCTGAAGCTCAGGTAGATCGTTTTATGCTAAAAGTAGTTATTGGTTATCCAACCAAAGAAGATGAAAAGAAAATTATAAGACAAAATGTAGCAGCAGTATTTCCTAAACCAAATACTGTAATCCAGCCTGCCGATATATTAAGAGCGCGACAAGTGGTGAAAGATGTTTATATGGATGAAAAAATAGAGCAGTATATTGTTGATATTGTATTTGCCACACGTTTTCCTGCAGATTATAAGTTAAGTAAACTGTCGCAAATGATCAGTTTCGGTGCTTCTCCAAGAGCAAGTATAAACTTAGCTATGGCAGCTAAGGCATATGCTTTTATAAAACGAAGAGGCTATGTAATTCCAGAAGATGTTAGAGCTATTTGTGCGGATGTTATGCGCCATAGAATTGGACTAACATACGAAGCTGAAGCCGAAAACATTACTTCCGAAAATATTATTAATGAAATTTTAAATGTAGTTGAAGTGCCTTAGCGCTGGTATAAAAATTATATACAACATTCAATATACAAAAAATGGAATCTTCGGAATTAATTAAGAAAGTCAGAAAAATCGAGATAAAATCTCGCGGACTTTCTACACAAATATTTTCAGGAGAATATCACAGCAAATTTAAAGGAAGAGGAATGGCTTTTAGCGAGGTTAGAGAATATCAACCTGGTGATGACATTAGAACAATTGATTGGAATGTAACAGCGCGCTTTAGTCATCCTTTTGTAAAGGTATTT
This sequence comes from uncultured Bacteroidota bacterium, assembly GCA_903831265.1. Lineage (GTDB taxonomy): Bacteria > Bacteroidota > Bacteroidia > UBA4408 > UBA4408 > CAIKXD01. The sequence continues at coordinate 36,320 of CAIKXD010000296.1, read as the reverse complement.
GAAGAGGAAAGAGAGATGACGGTGATGCTTCTAGTGGATGTGAGCGCCTCCGAAAAATTTGGAACAAAGAAACAATTAAAGCAGGATTTATTAACTGAGCTCTGCGCAGTATTGGCATTCTCAGCAATGCAAAACAATGATAAAATTGGTGTTATATTTTTTTCAGATAAAATTGAAAAATTTGTGCCACCGCAAAAGGGAAGAACACACGTATTAAGAATTATTAGAGAGTTAATAGAGTTTAAACCAACTAATAAAGGCACTGATATTGCCTATGCTTTGCGTTATTTCAATAATATGATTAAGAAACGTTGTACCGCATTTCTTATTTCTGATTTTATAGACCAAGGCTTTGAAGATGCATTGAAAATTGCCTGTCGTAAACATGATTTAGTTGCTATAAGATTGTATGATGAAAGAGAAATGGAATTGCCAAAAGTGGGATTAATTAATATAATGGATAGCGAAACAGGTAAAACTGTTTGGGTAGATTCAAATAATGAGGAGTTTAGAAAATATTTTATGAGTGAGGCGCGCAAAAGAGAAGAAAACTTGCTTACATCATTCAGAAAAAATGGAGTGGATCACACTTCTATCGCAACCCACCAGAATTATGTGAAGCCTTTGATCGACTTATTTAAAAGGAGGGGAGGGTAATAATGCAACTTATTCAAAAAAATAAAGAAGTTTTACTGGCTTTTTTTGCCCTGCTTTTATTTTCGTTTAAAAGCAATGCTCAAGAGCTTGTGGTTGCTGCAAAATTAGATACCAACCAAATTGTGATTGGTAAACAAACAAGAATTAGACTTACAGCAAAAACACAAATAGGTGTAAGTGTGGTTTTTCCCGAATTTAAAGATACCATTATCGAAAAGGTAGAACTTGTTAGCATAGGAAAAATAGATACAGCTTTGGCGGGTAATATGGCAACTTATCAAAGAGATTTAATTATTACGTCATTTGATAGTGGTTTTTTTGCTTTACCTCCGTTTAATTTTAAAATTAAAAATGATACCTCAAAAGTATTCCAAACTGAACCTTTGCTCTTTGTAGTTCAAACAATTCCTGTTGATACTACTCTTGCTATAAAAGCTATAAAAGGTCCAATTGATCCAGCTTGGAGTATTTACGAAATACAAAAAGAATTGCTTATTGGTTTAATTGTATTACTGGCTGTTATATTAACGATATACTTCTTAAAACGTAAAAAGAAGGTCGAAGTTATTCAAGAAGTTACTGTAAATAAAAGACCTGCCCACGAAATTGCAATTGAAGTACTTAATGATTTAAGAGTCCAAAAGTTATGGCAGCAGGGAAGAGTAAAGGAATATCACATTGTAATTTCTGATACAATTAGAACCTACATTGAAAATAGATTTAACGTTGGGGCTATGGAAATGACTAGCGATGAGATTTTAAAAAGCTTAAGATTTATTATCACTGATAATAACCTCAAATTAAAACTTTCTAACGTTTTAATTTTAAGCGATATGGTTAAGTTTGCAAAAGAACAACCACTGCCAAATGAAAATGAATTAAGCTGGGAAAACGCCATTGATTTTGTAAAACATACAGCGTTAGTAGAGCAAGAGGAGGGCGAAAAGCGATGAATGAAATGAGTTTTGCAAATCCTAATTTTTTGTGGTTATTGTTGTTATTACCAATTTTAATTGGTTGGTACATTTATAAAAATTTATACCGAGCAAATGCCTTTTTAATTGCAGCGCCTGCGCTTTTTAATGGTTTTAAACCAAGCTTAAAAACTTATTTACAACATATTCCTTTCTTTTTAAGATGCTTGGCATTGTCAACGCTCATCGTTGGTTTGGCCCGCCCACAGTCAAAACATAGTTGGCAGGATGTTAGAACTGAAGGGATCGATATTGTGCTAGCTATTGATATTTCAGCTTCTATGTTAGCTAAAGATTTTAAGCCCGATAGATTGGAGGCATCTAAAGTTGTAGCTACTAAATTTATTGAAAATAGACCAGATGATAGAATAGGATTAGTAATCTTTAGTGGAGAAAGTTTTACGCAATGCCCTTTAACAACTGATCATACTGTTTTAAAAAATTTGTTTGGATCGGTTAAAACAGGTATGGTGCAAGATGGAACAGCCATAGGAATGGGCCTTGCCACTGCTGTAAGCCGTTTAAAAGATAGCAAAGCAAAAAGCAAAGTGGTAATTTTACTTACCGATGGGGTAAATAACAGCGGCTCAATTGCTCCTGAATTAGCAGCAGACTTGGCCCGACCTTTTGGCATTAGAATATATACCATTGGTGTGGGAACAAAAGGAATGGCTTATTCTCCGGTGGGTATTTATCCAAATGGTCAATATGCTTACGATTATGTTAAAGTAGATATTGATGAACCTGTTTTAAAGAAAATTTCCAACGCTACAGGTGGAAAATACTTCAGAGCTACCAATAACGCAAAGCTAAAGGCAATTTATGCCGAAATTGATAAAATGGAAAAAACAATTATTGAAGAAAAGCAATATTCAAGAAAAGCAGAATTGTTTCATCCCTTAGCCATAGCTGCATTTGTTTTACTGATGTTAGAATTTTTATTGAAGAATACTGTTTTTAAAACAATCACTGGATATTAATATGATATTTCGTTTCGAAAATAGTTTGTTTTTATATGGCTTGTTGCTCATACCTTTGATGGTATTGATATTTCTACTTGTTTTAAAGTGGAGAAAAAAATCATTAAATAAAATTGCAGAAGCTGGCCTTCAAAATATAGTTTTGCCTCAACTTTCCAAGGCTAAAATGATTTGGCGATTTACTTTTTGGTGTTTAGCGATGGCCTTATTAATTATTGCAATTGCCAATCCTCAGTTTGGAACTAAACTAGAAGAAGTAAAGCGCGAAGGTATTGATATTATGATTGCACTTGATGTTTCAAACAGCATGAAGGCCCAAGATTTAACCCCTAATAGACTTGAAAATGCAAAGCAATCTATTGGAAGATTGATTAATAATTTAAATGATGATAGAATAGGTATTATTGTGTTTGCTGGTCAAAGTTATGTGCAGCTACCAATAACAACTGATTACAGTTCTGCAAAGTTATTTCTAGAAAGTATTTCTTGCGATATGATTCCCACACAAGGCACTGCTATTGGCGCTGCTATTGATTTGGCGGTGGAGTCGTTCGATCCAAAAAGTCCTGCTGCCAAGGCAATTATAGTGATTACTGATGGCGAAAATCATGAAGACGATGCAGTGAAAGCTGCCGAAACAGCTGCCGAAAAAGGCATCACTGTGCATACCATTGGTATGGGATCAGAAGCCGGGGTGCCCTTGCCTCTAATCTCAAATGGAAATACAGTGGGCTATAGAAAAGATAATGAAGGAAATACGGTTGTTTCTAAGTTAAATACTAGTTTACTTAAAGATATTGCTGCTGCTGGTAAAGGTATTTTTGTTCAGGCCGGAAGAAGTCAATCAGCTCTTAATGTTGTAAAAGATGAATTAAATAAAATGGATAAAAAAGAATATGCGTCAAAAAGATACACTGATTATGAAGGTCGTTTTCAGTTTTTTCTCGCTGCTGCATTATTTTTATTGATTTCAGAAAGTTTGCTCTCTGAAAAGAAAAGTAAGTTTTTGCAAAAATTGAATTTATTCAACGAATCAAAATAAATAAATGATGAAGCGAATAATGCCAAAGTTCCTAGTAAATAAGTTCATAGTATTAAGTTGTTTTTTGCTGAATTTATTTTCGGTTTCTTATGCACAACACGAAAATAAAATAATCAGAAACGGTAATCAACTCTATCAAAACAAAAAGTTTAACCAGGCCGAAAGCAAGTATAAGCAGGCACTAACTAAGAATAAAGATTCAAAAGAGGCTGGCTTTAATTTAGGAGATGCCTTGTATGAACAAAAAAAATATGATGAAGCAACCGAACAATTTAATGCCACTGCTAAAACTAGTAAAGATAAAAAAATACAATCACAAGCATACCATAACTTAGGCAATTCATACCTTCAAAATAAAAAATATGAAGAAAGCATAAATGCATATAAAAATGCACTCAAAATGAATCCAGAGGATGATGATACACGCTATAATTTGGCGTATGCAAAATCAAAATTAATTCAACAACAGCAACAAAATAAAGATAAAAACGACAAAAAAGATAATAAGGATAAGAAAGATAATAAAGAGCAGCAAAATAAAGATAACCAAGATAAAAAAGATCAAGAAAAGAAAGATAAAAAAGACGAACAGGAAAGTAAAAATAATCAGGAGAAAAAGAAGCAAGAAGAAGAACAAAAACAAGCTCAAAAAAATCCTAAAATGAGTAAAGAAGATGCCGAAAGATTATTGAATGCGCTTAATAACAAAGAAAAAGATTTACATGATAAATTAAAGAAAAAGAATGCTCAAGGTGTGCGTGTACAAATTGAGAAAGACTGGTAATTAATTGTGTTGAAATAACAAGAAATAGCATAAAAAATGAAATTCATACCCATAGCAAAATTTGAAATCAAGTTAATGCTTTTGCTTAGCTTAATGCTCTGGCATGTGGCTCAGGCGCAAGAGGCCTCATTTACAGCCACTGTTAGTAAAAATAGAGTTGTGGTAGGCGAACAATTTCAAGTTAGTTTTTCTATAAATACTAACGCCTCAAATTTTAATGCACCTGATTTAAGTAATTTTATTACCTACAGTGGACCTAATCAGTCGAGCAGCATGCAAATTATTAATGGTAGTGTTTCTCAAACTATTTCAATTAACTATGTGCTAGCAGCTAAAAAAGAAGGTAAATTTACTATTGGTGCTGCAAGTATTCAAGTTGGTAATAAATTATTTAACACCAAACCCTTTGCTATTGAAGTTGGAAAAGGCAGTGGACAAGCTGCACCGCAGGGAGGAGGAAACAACACAGCTAAAAATAGTAACAGTGCTTATCCCGAAGATGTGGAAAGTAATATTTTTATGCGTGCCACCGTTAGCAAAAATAAAGTGTATCAGGGAGAGCAATTGTTGGTAACCTATAAAGTGTATACCAGATTAAATATAGTGGATAATGCACTTTCAAAGGCTCCTTCCTTTAATGGTTTTTGGTCGGAGGAGGTGCCAAATCCTACACGCCAATCTGAGTTGCATTCAGAAGTGCTTGATGGTATTCAATACCAGGTGGCGGAGATAAAGAGAACCATACTCATCCCTCAAAGGTCAGGAACGCTTACTATTGATCCACTTGAAATGGAAGTGGTAACAAGAGTGAAATCAAAATCAAGAAATAATAATTTTTTCGATCAATTTTTTGGTGGCGGTTATCAAGATGTAAAATTAAGTATTGCAAGTAAGCAGCTAAAAGTTGAAGTGATGCCGCTTCCTGAAAAAGGAAAACCGGAGCAATTTAATGGGGCAGTTGGACAGCTTAACATTGAAGCATCAATTAAAAATAATGAATTAAAAACAGATGAAGGTTGTAACTTGACCTACACGATAAGTGGGAAAGGTAACCTAAAGTTGCTTGAGGCATTTAAATTAAAATTACCTGCAGATATTGAAACTTATGATCCTAAAATTACAGATAAAATTAATGTAAGTGCTGATGGTGTTAAAGGAAGTAGAACCTTTGATTATTTATTGATTCCTAGATATGCCGGAAATTATACAGTGCCAGCTTTGCCTTTTTCTTATTTTGATCCTCAAAAAGGACAATACGTTACCTTACCTGGACCTGAATTTTTATTAAAAGTGGCTAAAGGTGCGGGTGGTGATGGTATGTCGGTTTCTCGTGGTACTGAAAAAGAAGATGTTAAATTACTTGGAAACGATATAAGATATATTAAAACCAATATGCCTGTTTTTGCCCGAAAACAAAACGCACTATTTAGTTCAGATTTCTTCTGGTTATTGTTAATCATTCCTGCAATTTGTTATGTGCTATTTTTAATTTGGTTTAGGAAGTATAAAAAGGATTATGCTGATGAACTTGGTACTAAAAAGAGGAAGGCCAATTCAATGGCACAAAAACAATTAAAGTTGGCGAATGATTTTTTACAAAAAAATGAATACAATGCCTTTTTTGATGAGGTTTTTAAGGCCATTTATGGATATATCGCTAGTAAATTGTCGTTGAGTCCCTCAGAATTAAACAAGGAGAAAATTAAGTTGCAATTGGAGATTAAAAGTATTGATACGAATACAATTACTCAATTGCTCGAATTGCTCGAAGTTTGCGAATTTGCAAGGTTTGCTCCCGTAAAAGATGGCAACAAAATGAAGGAAGCATATGATAAATCAGTTGAATTGATTTCTATCTTACAAAGTAAACTTAAAAAGTAATAAAAGGAACTATGAAAAAAATAAAAACCATCCTACTTTTATTGGTCCTGTTTACCAGTCTTATTTCATTGCAAGCATGGGCAATCGAAAATCAAGCGCTTTATCTAACAGCTCAGAATGCATACAAGAATCAAGATTATGCTAAAGCTATTTCTTCCTATCAACAAATCATAGAAAATGAAGCCATAGCTTCAGAAGTTTTTTATAATTTAGGCAATTGCTATTTCAAAACAGATAGTATTGGAAAGGCTATTCAATACTATGAAAAAGCAAGAAAGTTGATCGGAGATGAAGAAGATTTAATGCACAATTTAAAAATGGCACATAATAGAACAGTCGATAAAATTGAGCCCATGCCAGAGTTTGTTGTTACCTCTACATGGAAAAATATTGTAAATTATAATACTGCCGATATTTGGGCAAATTATGCCCTAATTAATTTTGCTTTTGTATTTGTTGCACTCATTCTATATCAACTTGCTAAGCAGCCCTCACTTAAGAAAACTTTTTTTGGACTTTCAATTTTATTAGCCTTAATGACTTTAATTTTTTACATGTTGGCTAAAAATAGAACTAACGCAGATAACAGTATTAATAACGGAGTTGTTATTGTGGCATCTGCCGCCATTAAAAGTGCACCCCAAAATACTTCTACAGATTTATTTGTAATACATGAAGGTACTGTTTTCAAAATTTTAGAAAATCAAACTGATTGGCTCAAAATTAGATTAGACAATGGAAACTTAGGTTGGATTCAAAAAACTGCGATTGGTGAGATTTAGTGCAAAATTGACTGTTCATAATTCTTTTTTTTGTTTCACTAACGTTATTTAAATCGATTATATAGTTTAACCTATCGATTGCTAAGTGTGCATATTACACTATGACGTATTCACATTTTTTATCACAAGTTATTGTTTCTGTAAAATTAATTTTATCTTTACAAATTGATTATCATTTCATTTTAAAGAGATAATTGACAATTCTTATGACCATGAAAAAACTAATTTTTACGATTGCAGCTCTTAGCGCTAGCGCTTTTGCTTTTGCGCAGGCCACCTTGTCTGCAGGTCCCGATCAAACTATATGTGCTCCCAATAGTGCTACTTTAACAGCAACCATCGTTCCTCAGGCTCCAATTGCTTATGATCCTGATTCTTACACCAATGGAACTATTGTCCCATTTACTCAAACATGGTCTGGAACTGTTCAGGATGATTCCTATTCAGATGTTATCCCCATTGGATTTAATTTTTGTTTTTTTGGTAATACATACACCAATCTAGTTGTTTCAAGTAACAATTACATAACTTTTGATCCAACTGTGGCTGGTTTATATTCTCCATTCACAACCATGGCTTTGCCAAATACAACTGCACCAGCTAATGCCATCATGGGTCCTTGGCAAGATATTCATCCTGGTTTGGGAGGAACAATAAGATATGCTGTTTATGGTACCGCTCCATTTCGTCATTTAACTATTTCATGGTATCAAATACCAATGTTCCAGTGTACGGGTATTTCTTATTCTAGCCAGATTCAGATATATGAAACTACTAATGTTATTGAATCTCACATTTTAGATAGACAATTGTGTGCTTGGAATGGTGGTAATGCTGTTCATGCGCTGCATAATGCAAATGGTACACTTGCTGATGTTGTGCCTGGCAGAAACAATACGCCATGGACTGTTACAAATGAAGGTTATCGTTGGACACCTCAAGGTTTGAACCCAACAATAAATTGGTATGCGAATGGAATTTTAGTTGGAACTGGAATAAGCATTACCGTTTCTCCAACTGTAGACACTGAATATATTTGTGAAATGGTTGGTTCAGGTGCTGCATGTGCCGTTGGAACAGCAACTGATACGGTAAAAGTATTTGTTTCAAGTCCTGTAATTACTGTAACTTCTCAAAATGCCGATTGCCTCACAGGAGTGGGTGGCTCAATGTCTGCAACGGTTGCAGGTGCAGCTACTCCTTTTAATTTTGTATGGAATACAGTGCCACCTACCAATGCAGCTGCTGCTACCAATGTTAACCCTGGTACGTATACGGTAACTTTAACTGACGCCAACGGTTGTGTTGCTCAAGACAATGTTACAATAACACAACAAGGAACGCTAGTTACTTCAGTAGTGTCTACCATTGATTTAATCTGTAATGGTATGCCAACAGGTAACCTCGAAGTTGCAGCAAGTGGTACTTCTGGTCCATACACCTATACATTAGGAAATGATACAAGTTATATTGGTGTTTTTAGTAATTTATACGCAGGTACTTATAATGTTGTAATTTACGATGCTATAGGATGCAGCGCAACCCAACAAGTAACATTGGTGGGGCCATCAAATCCTGTGAGTATTGCCCAAACATCTCATGTAGATGCATCATGTTTTGGATACAATGATGGTTCTGTAAGTTTTACAGCCAGTGGAGGCACACCTCCGTACAATTTTAGCAGTGGAATTACCAATTCAACCACTGGTGTCTTTAATAATTTAATCGCGGGTTCTTACCTATTTTCTGTTTCAGATGCCAATGGTTGCTATGTTACTTATCCGGATATTATTCTTCAAACTGCGCCATTTAGTGCATCAATTTCAAGTATGTCCGACGTGGTTTGTTATGGACAGGGAAATGGAAGTGCCACGGTTAGCGTAACAGGCGGAGTTGGACCTTATTTTTATAGCTGGAATTCACTACCTCCACAAAATGGTTCAACTGCTACTAACCTAAATGCAGGTTTTTATACAGTTTCAGTGAGCGATAACAACGGTTGTATTTCAACTGCTTCAGTTCAAATCATTGAGCCTGACTCCATAGCATTAACTGCTAATGCTGATTTATTTATTTGTCAAACATCTGACACTACTTTAATTGCTCATGCATCAGGAGGTTTCGGAACTTTAAATTATACTTGGACTCCAGGCAACATTAATAACGACTCAGTACTAGTTGCGCCAGCAGCTACTACTATTTACACAGTTACAGTTACTGATGCACATGGATGTATTGTAAATGAAGATGTAGAAGTAATGGTATTTGGGAGTCCTGATCCTATAATAAGTAAAAGTGCTTCCAATGGTTGCCCTATATTTTGTCCAACTTTTACTGATTTAACTTTAGATCCTCCAGGAAGCATAAATATTCTAAGAGAATGGAATTTTGGCGATGGTGAAAACGCAACAGGAAATAATATTTTACAAGATCATTGTTATAAAGTACCAGGAATATTTGATGTTACCTTAACTGTAATTACCGATAAAGGATGTAAAAAAACGGTAATTTGGGATGATTATATTGAAGTTTTTCCAAACCCTGTAGCTGATTTTGTGGCTAATCCATTACAAACCGATATCATGAATCCTTCAATCAGTTTCACAAATTTAACCAGTGGAGCAATTAATTATATCTGGAACTTTGGAGATAACGATTCTTTGTTTACAACATTTAATCCAAATCATACATATAGTGATACTGGAACATTTGTGGTTAATTTAATTGTTTCAACTATTAATAACTGTATTGATAGTTTAAATTCAACCGTTATTATTACTCCATCTTATCGATTCTTTATTCCATCTTCATTTACGCCAAATGGTGACGGTTTAAATGATTTATTTGAAATACGTGGTGCTTATATACAAGCCTGTAATTTAGAAATATATGATCGTTGGGGAAAACCATTTTATAATAGATCAGGCACTTACGGTGTTTCATGGGATGGCGCTAACGCCCCGCAAGGCGTTTACGTATATAAAATAAAAATGAAGGACACTCAAAACAAAGACTATGAATATATAGGAGAGTTAACGGTGTTTCGTTAGTATAATATGAACAGAAAGCATTTTAAGTTTTTATGTTTCCTTTTAGGGATTACCTTAACTTTTAATTTTAAGGCTTATACACAACCGTGTGTTGGTAGTACTAGTTTTACAATCAATCCTCAACCAACAGGCGGTGGTTATGCACCAGGCACCGTTGTAACCTATTGTTATACAGTTAATAATTATTCACAAGCGGGTACTAATTGGCTTGAAGGCTTTAGTATTCAATTAGGTGCAGGTTGGTTGCCAGGATCTATAACCCCTGTAACACCGCCTAATAATTTTGGTGGCGGTGGTGGTAACTGGGTTTGGTTGGCAAATACATTTAATCTTAGTGGTGCAAGCTTTGGTCCGGGTTTTTTCTTTGATCTTAATGGTAATGGTCTAACACAAGATGATTTTGGTGATGCAGGTGCTGGACCATGGACTATGTGCTTTAGCGTTACAGTAGGTAATACTGCGGGTGCATCATTGGGCGTGGGAGTAGCGCCTGTTTCTGATGGTTTTGCCGGTCCATGGGGTAGTGCAGCTTGTGATGGCTTAGTTTTTAATACATTAACGCCAAATAATATTATTGTTTTAGGCTGTGGATCTCTAATTCCTGGGGTAACCAATCAAGTTAATGTACTGTGTAATGGAGGTGCTAATGGGAGTTTTACAGTTTCAACAACCAATGGAAATCCACCTTTTACATTTTCATTTATGGGTGGAGCATTTGGGCCAACCAATTCATTTAGTAGCTTGCCCGCAGGAACCTATAATGTTGTTATTCAAGATGCCAATGCTTGCACAGTTCCGTTTCCCGTAACAATTACCCAACCAATTAATCCGGTAAGTGTAACCTTGATATTTAAAAACAATGTTGGTTGTGCTGGTGGTGCAACAGGAAATTACAGAATTATTGGAACTGGAGGCACAGGACCATATACCTACTCTACCGATGGTGTAAATTTTGTGCCACCAAACAATGGTACCTCATTTCAAACAAACGGATTAGCAGTTGGTACTTACAATGTATTTGTTAAAGATGCCAACGGTTGCACTGCAACACTTGCTATTGTGATCACTGAACCATTGCCTTTAGCAGGAACAATTACTGCACAGGTCAATGCACCTTGCACCGGACCCGGAACAGGTAGTGTAACAGTTGCAGGGTCCAATGGTACCCCGGTTTATTCATATGCTATCAATGGAGGCGCTTATCAGTTAAGTGGCACCTTTAATAATTTAGCTCCAACGGCCTACACAGTAACTGTTAAAGATGCCAATAATTGCACCACAACAGTGCCAGTAAACATATTACAACCCATCACACCAACAGGTTCGGTGCTTTCACAAACTGATGTTGATTGTTTTGGAAATGCCACTGGCGTCTTTAACTTTGATGGTGCTAATGGAACTGCACCTTATACATTTGCCATCAATGGTGGTGCTTTTGGGTCAAACCCTTTTAATGGGGTAGCTGCAGGGAATTATACAATCACTGTTCAAGAAGCAAATGGGTGTACAAGTACATTTAACGCCACAATGAACCAACCCAATGTGCTAAATTTAACCATCGCATCCCAAGTTAATATTGATTGTTTTGGTGCATCCACAGGAGAAGTTACACTTACTGCAACAGATGGTACAGGACCTTACACTTTTAACTTTGGTGCAATAACAAATACCTCAGGAGTTTTTACAGGTTTATCAGCAGGCAATAATTCCTTTAGTGTTACTGATGCAAACGGTTGCACAGCTTTTGTTGTTGCAAATATAACTCAGCCAGCTACAGGTGTTGGTGCATTAATTACTGTTCAAAATAATGTATTGTGCACTGGTACTAGTACCGGAAGTTTTACATTACAAGGAAATAATGGTAATGCTCCTTATTCATTCACATTAAATGGAACAACCAACACATCAGGTACTTTTAGTAATTTACCAGCAGCAGCTTATAATGTTACAGTAACTGATGCTACTGGCTGTACATTTATACAAACAGTTAATTTGATTTCACCAACAGCTTTAACAGCAAGCATTACAGCTCAAACCGCTGTTAATTGTTTTGGTGGTAACAATGCTAGCGTTACTGTTACTGCTTCAAATGGTACAAATCCATACACTTATGCCTTAGGAGCAATTACAAATGCAACCGGAATATTCAATACGCTGTCGGCCGGAAACTTTAATGTGATTGTTACTGATCAAAATGGTTGTACCATTGCACAGCCTGTAACTATAACTCAACCAACCGCCGCACTTAGCTCTTCGATTAGCAATCAAATAAATGTTTCTTGTTTTGGAGGGAATGATGGTTCAATTACAATAACTGCATCAAATGGCACAGGTCCCTATTCATATACCCTAGGAGCAACTACTAATATTACTGGACAGTTTAATACCCTCACCAGTGGAAATTACACAGTAATTGTAACTGATAACAATGCGTGTACTTTTAATCAAAATGTAACTATCACTCAGCCTGCAGCTCCATTAAATGGCCTTACACTCAATCAAACTGCAGTGGATTGTTTCGGTAATAACACTGGCCAAATTCAAGTTTCAGGTAGTAACGGAACTTCGCCTTACAACTATACCTTGGGAGGTGTAAATAATACCAATGGGAATTTTGCAAGCTTAATTGCAGGTAATTATAACATCACAATTACTGATGATAATGCATGTACTTTTGTTTATCCCATCATAATTACACAACCTTTAGCAGCCTTAAGTGCTGCAATCGTAAATCAAACAGATGCTATTTGTTTTAATGGATCAACAGGAACAGTTACTTTAAGCGCATCTGATGGGACACCAACCTATCAATATGGTATAAGTGGAACGGCCCTTACCAATAATCCACTGATTACTGGTTTGGCAGCAGGAAATTATAATGTAATTGTTCAAGACAACAACGCGTGCACTGTTGCAGTTAATGTAATAATAGGACAACCTTTGTTGCCCATCACAGCCACTATCACCTCCACCACAGATGTACTTTGTTTTGGAAATAACACTGGAGTAATTAATGTAATTGCCATTGATGGTATAGCACCATATAATTACACGGTTGGTCCCAATACCAATAATACTGGGGTGTTTAATAGCTTAACTGCAGGAAATTATACAGTAAATATTACTGATAACAATGGATGCATTGCCTCTGTAAATGCCATAATAAACGAGCCTTTAACGCCTTTAAGCGTTACTGTTTCTTCGGCTTCTAATCCTGTTTGCAATGGATTTAATAATGGAACTGCTACCGCTCTTGCCAGTGGGGGAACTTCAGCCATCAATTACACTTATACGTGGAATACGATTCCAAGTCAAAATACAGCACAAGCAATTAATTTGGTTGCAGGTGTTTATAGTGTAACTGTAACTGACGATAATTTGTGCACTGCAAGCACAAATATTACACTTACAGAGCCTAATTTTCAGTTAACTGCAACTTCAGCAATAACAATTTGTGAAGGTCAATCGGCTACTCTTACTGCCAGCTCTCTTGATGGAGTAGCACCAATAACCTATACATGGACAAACTTAAGTAATGGTGCTTTACTAGTAGGTAGTACTGTAAATCCAACACCAAATAGTAGTGTTAATTATGCTGTTGTGGCAACCGATATCAATGGTTGTTTAACAGTACCAACTAATGTAACAATAACAGTTAATCCATCACCAGTAGCTTCTTTTAGCGAAGATGTTACTGAAGGTTGCCAGCCTTTATGTGTTACTTTTTCGGCAGCACCTACAATAGCCAACGCAAATTGGCAGTGGGATTTTGGAGATGCACAAACAGCAGTTGGACAAACGCCAGTTAATTGTTTTTTAGAAGAAGGGATTTATACGGTTTCATTAACTGCTATTTCAGACTTGGGCTGTACCCAAACGATTCAAAAAACTGACTTAATTACAGTATATAAAATACCAAAGTCCTTGTTTACAGCAGAGCCAAAAGAAACAACTCTATCTAATCCACTCATTAATGTTGTTAATCAATCTGTTGGAGCCGAAGAATTTTTATGGCGATTTGGTGATACAGAAAATTCAACATTATTTGAGCCAAATCATAGCTACAGCCAAGCAGGTAATTATTGTATTTGGTTAATAGCTAAGAATGATTTTGGTTGTGTTGATTCAACAAAAGATTGTGTTAAAATTAATCCTAATTATACCTTGTTTGTTCCTAACAGTTTCACCCCCAACGGTGATGGCTTAAATGATGTTTTTATTCCTCTAGCCCAATCTGTAAAAGAGTATGAGATGACTATTTTTAATCGTTGGGGTTTAAAAGTTTTTAATTCTTTGCAACTCGAGTATGGTTGGGATGGTGGAACTGAAGCCCAAGGTGCTTTTAACTATGTAATTCAAGTTAAAACATTGGGAGGCGAAGAAAAAATCTATTCTGGAAGTGTTACACTTTATCGCTAAAGTATATTGCACTTGACTTTTTTTTATTTGCTTTCAGTATTTTCTATTTCAATTCAGTATGCTTAAAGTAGGTCTTCTTTCTGATACGCATGGTTTTTTAGATGATGCCATTTACAAATATTTTAAAGATTGCGATGAAATTTGGCATGCAGGAGATGTTGGCACAATTAAGGTTTTTGATGAACTTTCTAAATTTAAACCAACTAGAGCTGTATATGGTAATATTGATGGAAATATCATTAGAAGTGCCATGCCTGAGCATCTCTATTTTACAGTTGAAGGCATGAATGTATTTATTACCCATATTGGAGGTTATCCGGGAAGGTACAATCAAGAAGTTAAATCTTTCCTTCAAGCAAACCCAACTCAGCTATTTATTTGCGGGCATTCGCATATTTTAAAAGTAATGTATGATCAAAGATTCAACCTGCTTCATATTAATCCAGGAGCAGCGGGAAATCATGGCTTTCACCAAGTGAAGACATTGGTAAGATTTGAAATAGAAAAAGGGAAACCTCAACAAATGGAAGTGATTGAACTTGGTAAAAGAGGCGTATAATTATTTTCTTTTCAAATTAACTTGGGTGCTATAATGCGATTTAGTTTTAAAGTATTAGTTTTAGTATAGTTAATATCGTTAAAGTATAATAACAGAGCCATAATTTACATGTTTACATCATCATA
This sequence comes from uncultured Bacteroidota bacterium, assembly GCA_903831265.1. Taxonomy (GTDB): domain Bacteria; phylum Bacteroidota; class Bacteroidia; order UBA4408; family UBA4408; genus CAIKXD01. The sequence continues at coordinate 21,067 of CAIKXD010000296.1, read as the reverse complement.
AAATCAATTTTAAACCATCGCGTATAAAAAAAACATTTTTTAATCTTGATAAAATAAGATTATTGCTAAATTTGACCGCCTTTAAAATTAAAACCTATGCAAAGTAGTTATTACGATTATCTTCCAATAGTACTCATGTTTATTGTAGCTGCAGGCTTTGTAGTAACCACAATGGTTGTTACACACATCTTGGGTCCTCAAAAAAAATCAAAAATAAAACTCGACACTTTTGAGTGCGGAATTGAATCGCAGGGAAATGCCCGCATACCATTTAGTATTAAATACTTTTTAGTTGCCATTCTTTTTGTATTATTTGATGTGGAAGTAATTTTTATGTATCCATGGGCAGTTAATTTTAAAGATTTAGGATTGTTTGGTTTTTTAGAAATGCTAATGTTTATGGGCTTTTTATTATTGGGCTTCTTTTACATTGTTAAAAAAGGCGCTTTAAAGTGGGAGTAAATAGAACCAAAATAAGAATTATTTGTCTAAGTATTCAAATAGAAAATTTATGTCGATTTTAGAAAAACCAAATTATACACTTGCAAATAAACCAGATGGTGTTGAAGGCACAGGTTATTTTGTTACATCGTTAGATAAGGCTGTAGGATTAGCTCGTAAGAATTCTTTATGGCCTCTGCCATTTGCCACATCATGTTGCGGAATTGAGTTTATGGCCACTATGGGTGCACATTACGATTTAGCTCGTTTTGGAAGTGAACGTTTAAGCTTCTCTCCGAGGCAAGCCGACTTGCTAATGGTAATGGGTACTATTGCAAAAAAAATGGGACCTGTTCTTAAGCAAATTTACGAGCAAATGGCCGAACCCAAATGGGTTTTATGTATGGGAGCTTGTGCTTCTACAGGTGGAATTTTTGATACATATAGTGTACTTCAAGGTATTGATAGAATTATACCTGTTGATGTTTATATTCCGGGGTGCCCTCCTCGACCAGAACAAGTAATTGAAGGTATTTTGCATATACAAGAATTAGCTCACAACGAATCGCTGCGCAGACGCGACTCTCCAGAATATAAGGCAATGCTTAACGAATTTGGAATTGAATAATGGGAATGACTGAAGCTCAACAAGAAACAATTATTAATGCAATTAATACGCATTTTAATCATGCTGTTATTAAGCATGAAGTGTTATATGATATGTTCACTGTAACTTTAAGAAAAGATGCGGTGATTCCAGCCATTCAGTGGCTCTATGATAACGAAGAAATGAAATTCAGATTTTTAACAACTATGTGCGCATTGCATTATCCTGATCAAAAAGACGAATTAGGAATGATGTACCAATTGCATAGTTTGGAAAATAATTTACGAATTAGAATTAAAACATTTTTTCCCAAAGATTTACCTGTAATGCCAACTTTAACAGGTTTATACAGTGCAGCGAATTGGATGGAACGTCAAGAATATGACTTCTTTGGTGTTGAGTTTAAGGGGCATCCAAATTTAAAGAGAATTTTAAACGTAGATGATATGGTTATGCATCCTATGCGTAAAGAATTTCCGCTTGAAGACCAAACAAGAAAAGATAAAAATGACACCATGTTTGGACGTTAATAAAAATTGATTTTACAATGACACAAATAAGCACCAATATAGTTGACCATTTAGCAGAGCAAAAGGAATATACTACATTAAATTTAGGCCCTACACATCCAGCAACGCATGGTATTTTTCAAAATATTTTGAAAATGGATGGTGAAATTATTGTTGATGCAGAATCTACTGTTGGCTACATTCATAGAGCTTTTGAGAAATTGGCTGAAAGAAGACCATACTATCAAATTACACCAATTACTGATCGTTTAAACTACTGTTCATCACCCATCAATAATATGGGATGGCATATGACTGTAGAGAAATTGATTGGTGCAAAAATTCCAAAAAAAGTGGATTACATGCGTGTAATTGTAATGGAGTTGGCGCGTATTGCAGATCATATTGTTTGTAATGCAGTAATTGGTGTGGATACTGGAGCACTTACAGGTTTTGTTTATTTGTTTCAACAACGTGAATTTATTTATGAAATTTATGAGGAAATTTGTGGGGCGCGTTTAACAACAAACATTGGCCGTATAGGTGGTTTTGATAAAGATTTCTCTCCAAAAACATGGGATAAAATTAAAAAGTTTTTAAAAGAATTTCCATTGGCTTTAGCTGAGTTTCAGAGTTTGCTAGAGCGTAATAGGATATTTATGGATCGTGTTATTGGCTGTGGGCCGATAAGTGCAGAAAGAGCTTTAAACTATGGGTTTACAGGGCCTAATTTAAGAGCAGCAGGTGTTGATTATGATGTAAGGGTTATGACACCCTATTCATCATATGAAGATTTTGATTTTATAATTCCTGTTGGCACCCATGGTGATACTTATGACAGATTTATGGTGCGCCATGAAGAAATGCGCCAGAGTTTGAGAATAATTCAGCAAGCAATGGATAAAATGCCTGAAGGTCCTTGTCATGCCGATGTGCCTGATTTTTACTTGCCCGAAAAACAAGATGTTTACAATAAAATGGAGGCATTAATTTATCATTTCAAGATTGTGATGGGAGAGACAGATGTTCCGGTAGGTGAGGTTTATCATAGTGTTGAGGGTGCTAATGGGGAATTAGGATATTACTTAATTAGTGATGGAGGAAGAACACCATTTAGATTGCATTTCCGTAGACCTTGTTTTATATATTATCAAGCTTATCCTGAAATGATCAAAGGATCAATGTTAAGTGATGCTATTTTAACCATGAGTAGCATGAATGTGATTGCCGGAGAATTAGATGCATAATTATTAAAAGAAATAGCAGGATTAAAATGTCAAATCAAACAGTTAAATTTTCAGAAGAGGCAATTGCGGAATGCCATAAAATTATTAAACGTTATCCTGCAGGAAAGCATAAATCTTCCTTGCTGCCAATCCTGCATATTGCGCAAGCAGAAAATGAAGGCTGGCTTAGTTCTGCAACTATGGATAAAGTGGCAGAAATAATAGGCATTACTCCTGTTGAGGTATATGAGGTAGCTTCTTTTTACAGTATGTATAATTTAAAACCTGTTGGTAAATGTGTGCTTGAAGTGTGCAGAACAGTGCCATGCTGGCTCAATGGGGCAGAAGAATTGGTTTCTTATCTTGAAAAGAAATTAAATATTAAGGTAGGTGAAACCACCAAAGATGGAATGTTTACGATAAAAACGGTAGAGTGCTTAGGTTCATGCGGTACTGCTCCAATGCTTCAATGCGGTGCTAATTATCATGAAAACTTGACAAACGAAAAAACAGACGCCTTGCTTGAAAAGTTAAAGGCAGAAAATAGTAGAAAAAGTTATACTGATATCATTTAATTCATTCGCTTAGGTTTATTATTAAACCATAATGCTTTAGCAATAAAATAGAAAAATGGGTAAAAAATTATTATTAGAACATATAAACGTTCCAGGCATTCAATCTTTAGAAGTTTACCGCAAAATGGGTGGTTATGCTTCTGTTGAAAAGGCAATAAAAACAATGTCGCCCGATGAAATTGTTGAAGAAGTAAAAAAATCTGGGTTAAGAGGTCGTGGTGGTGCTGGATTTCCAACAGGCATGAAATGGAGCTTCTTAGCTAAGCCAGTAGGAGTGCCTCGTTATTTAGTTTGTAATGCAGATGAAAGTGAACCAGGTACTTTTAAAGATCGCTATTTGATGGAAAAAATTCCTCACGCACTTATTGAGGGTATGATTACTTCAAGTTTTGCATTAGGAGCCAACACATCGTATATTTATATTAGAGGCGAATATTTTTATGTTTCGCGTATTTTAGAGCGCGCCATTGAAGAAGCCTATGCTGCAGGATGGTTGGGTAAAAATATTTTAGGATCTGGTTATGATTTAGATTTATATGTGCAAGTTGGAGGTGGTGCATACATTTGTGGTGAAGAAACAGCTTTGTTAGAATCGTTAGAAGGTAAAAGAGGTAATCCACGAATAAAACCCCCATTTCCTGCCGTAAAAGGCTTATATGATTGTCCAACTGTGGTAAATAATGTTGAAACTATTGCCGCTGTTGTTCCCATTGTGAATCATGGTGGCGATGAATATGCCAAAATAGGAATTGGAAAAAGTACAGGTACTAAATTGATTTCGGCTGGTGGAAATATTAATAAGCCAGGTGTTTATGAAATAGAATTAGGTGTTTCGGTTGAAGAATTTATTTTTTCTGATGAATATTGCGGAGGTATTCCGGATGGTAGAAAATTAAAAGCATGCGTTCCAGGTGGTTCTTCTGTGCCTATTTTACCAGCAGATTTATTATTAAAAACAAGTACAGGAGAAAATAGATTAATGTCCTACGAATCCTTATCTGAAGGTGGTTTTGCCACAGGTTCAATGTTAGGATCGGGTGGTTTTATTGTATATGATGAAAGAGCTTGTATTGTAAGAAGTACATGGAATTATAGTCGTTTCTATCATCACGAAAGTTGTGGACAATGCAGTCCATGTCGCGAAGGGACTAGTTGGATGGAAAAAATACTACATCGTTTAGAATATGGACATGGAAGGAGCGAGGATATTGATTTGCTATGGGATATTCAAAGAAAGATTGAAGGCAATACCATTTGTCCTTTGGGTGATGCTGCTGCATGGCCTGTTGCTGCAGCTATACGTCATTTTCGTCATGAATTTGAATACCATGCAAAGTATCCTGATAAAGTAAAAGATACGAAGCATACACCACCTCCAATGCCTGCAAGGGTTGCGGTAGGGTAACATAAATTTATTGTTTGCAAAAACAGACCTTCATAAAATGATGGTCTGTTTTTTTTTGCCAATCTATCTTAAAAGAGGGCATGAACTTTTAAATTTATGTTAATGCTAAGTCAGTAAATTTTATTTAGCAGCAACATGGGCTATATTTGCAGTATGATTAAACGGATTGGATTATTATTATTAATGGCATTTGCAGGACAAGTTTTTGCAGGCAATCCTATCGTAAAAAAAAGAAAGAAGATTTCCACTCATGAAGAAGCTATTTCTTTTTTGTGTGCTTATGAAATTGAGCCAGACTCATGTCATTTAGAGCTTTACAGTTGTGTTTATAATTGGATGGGCACTAGGTATAAGTATAGTGGGAGAAAGGGAAAGGGAGGATTAGATTGCAGTGGATTTGCCAAAGTTATTTATAAAGAAGTTTATCAAAAAGAACTCAAAGGTGGTTCAGCAGATATTTTCCCTAAAACCTATTTATTAAGCAAAGAGCAACTTGAGGTTGGTGATTTAGTATTCTTTAAAATAAGGAAGAGTAGAATTTCTCATGTAGGTATTTATTTAGGAAACAATAAGTTTGTGCATGCCGCAGTCAAGGGTGGCGTTAGAATTGATAGCCTAGAAGCACCTTACTATAAAAAGACCTTTTACAGGGGCGGTCGATTATAATTCAAGAACACTTCTTTATATTTAAATTATCTTTAATTTAGTGGCATTATTATCACAAATGGAAGCAACTTTATTACTTACCCACGAGCAAACACAGCAAAAAATTAATAGAATGGCCTACCAACTATTCGAAAATAATTTTACTGAATCAGAAATAGTACTTGCAGGGATTGAGCAGCGCGGTTTTGTGTTAGCAGGAAGAATACAAAAAGCGCTCGCAAAATTCTCGCAACAAAAAGTTACCCTGTTATCTATTGAGGTAGAGAAAGATTCGCCTTATCAAAGTTTTCAAAATAAAGAGATTGCAAGAGAGATTTTTGAAAATAAAGTGGTTGTGGTTATTGATGATGTATTGAATTCGGGAAAGACATTAATTTATGGGGTTAACCAATTTTTGCATGCACCGGTAAAAAAGATTTCTACTCTTGTACTTGTTGACAGAAATCATAAAATGTTTCCTATTAATGCTGATTATGTTGGACTTTCTTTAGCCACCACATTAAAGCAAAATATCAAGGTTGTTTTTTCAAATGACCAAGATCAAGCATTTATAGAATAATAAACCCAAATTCCTATTAGCACATGCAAAATCGGAATGGCAACTGCACAATAATACCGATTACACTTTCAATTTAGTCCAATTTCAGTATTGCCTTATTGTACTAATTTCAAGTAGTATCGGCATTAGCCATTGTAAATTTATTAAATGGCTTTGGGCTATTTAATAAATACAAATGGTATAATCTGCTTTTTTTTTGGGGATAAATATTTGCGCAAAAAAAAGCGAAGCCGTTTTTAGACTTCGCTTTTTTTAGCTACTAAAAATTACTTATCTTCTATAGCTATTGATATAAGCATTTAAATCAGAAATTGAAGTTTCGAAATCGAACACATCATTTACCTTATAATAGTTACCAATATCAAAAGTTCTTCCATAGGCATACTTGGCGAAATCTAATCTTGTAGCTTCAAAATCAAAAATCGACATAATGTCTCTTACCTGAGAAGATAATAAGCAATTATGATCAAAAATTTGCTTTGCCATTGTTAATTTGCTGTCTTCAAAACTTTTTGATTGAATGGAGCCTTTGGCACCAGCAAAATCGCCTTCACTCATTGGCCAAGGACAACCTGTTGGGCCATTGTAACCTGGCATTACATAAACATTTTGTTGAGTTGTTCCACCTGTTGAATGTACCGTGGTAGTTGTTGTTTCGGAGTAGCCAGCATTTGTATTCATACCGCCATTAAGGTTAATATTCATGCTTAGATTAGCTCCATTCATATTTGAATTAGTATTGATATTAGCAGAGTTGCCGGTAGTTGTAGTTGTTTGTTGTACCACAGTTGTTTGTTGTGCAGGCATAGAAGTAGTTGTTGTAACCTGCGTATTTCTATTTGGAGGAGGTACCGCCTGTGTTTGAACTGGTGCAGGTGCTCCCGGAATTGGTATTTTACTTAACATTTTTATTACATATTTAGAATTCTCATTCTCAATTTGCGCTCTTTTAGCATTTGCTTCAGCTGAATCTTTAATAGAGAAGTTTTCGGCCATATTATTGGTGGCACTTTTAAGGTTCTTTTGAAAACTTGTTATTTTTTTTAATTTAATTACGTAAGATTGATGAAAGCCATAATCAAGATTTATTTTATCATTTAAAGCACCTAATTCTTTGTTTTGAAAAATGATTCTAAGTTTATACGGTGCTGGTGTTAAATTTTGAATTTTAACATTGGTTTGAGCTTGGGTGTTTTGTTGTACACCATTCATTACCACTACAAAAGGATCGCCATCTTCTGAAAATATTTCGAATGTTGAGTTACCATTTTGAGCGAAAATAGTGGTACTTGCAAAAAAAATTGCAAGCAATAGTTGCATTGAAAAGTAATTTGATTTCATAGTAAGTGATTTGGAATTTAAATTGTTTTAGGTCTTTTAATTTTTTAATTTCTTTACTTTAGAATTCGCACTTAACAAATCGTATGCCATTTGTTAAATACTCTAATAAATTTGTTTTAGCTATGCTTTACTTGAGATAATACTTTAATAAATATTGTTTTTGTGTTTCTGTTTTATAATTGCTAAGATTGAAATTGCTATTATGTTTTATTAGTACTTATACGTTAACGTATTTAAGTTATCGATGTTTAACTCTAGAGGATTAAAGCCCATATTTTTTAATCTTGCGATATCAAATATAAGTTCTTTTTTTATTTCGTCAGAACAATTATCACCATTATTTTCATGAACTAGATATAAGTTGGTTTGCACAGGTTTTGATGCACTAATAGAGCTATCAGCAATTAATCTAAAGGTATGTGGCTTACAGCCTCCAATGTATTTAATATTAAAAAATAATAGGTTGTCTTCAATTTTTATGGATTCTACTAAATAGCCTAATTTTCCTGAAGATTGGTAATAAGCCATGACTTCAATTTTTTGTTTTCCTGCAGATGTAATAGCAGGTATTGATTTAGGATTACAAGCGCATATTACTAATACACATAATAGTAGAATAAACTTATTCATCTTGATCTTCATCATCATTTTTATTCAAATATATCTCAATTAAACCTTCTGGGGCTTTAATTTTTAGTGATTTATTTAAGCGATTAACTTCTTTAAGAATATCGTTATTAAGAGGGACCAATATTTCGGTATAATCTTTCATTATTTGAAGGATTGTTTGGTGAGGCAATTCAATGACATCTTTTATAATACCAATTTCGCCATGGACTTCATCGCTTACTTTAAAGCCAACAATTTCGTGATAGTAAAACTTGTTTCCTTTGAGCTCGGGAAGTAAATTTAAGGGTAAAAAAATTTCCTTTCTAATTAAGGCTTGAATATCATCAGAATTATTGAAACCTTCGGCCTTTAGCCAAATAATTTCTTTATCTTTAACTTGAGCGGCAGCAATGAAAAATGGTGTTAAAGTGCCATTCAGATCAATAAAAATGCTTGATAAACTGCTGTATCGTTGAATATCATCAGTTTCAGCTTTTACCGCAAAAAATCCTTCGTATCCAATTGGTTTAACGATGTAGCCAAAATAATAACAATCGTTTTTGGTCATGATCTAAAAAAGTTTGGGTAAAAAAAAACCGGTTTCGAGAATGAAACCGGTTGTTTGAGGTTTTAAAATTATGCTTCTGTAGAAGTTTCTCCTTCTGCAGCAGCTTCTTCAGCTGGAGCAGCTTCTTCAGCAGTTTCGGCAACAGCTTGCGCATTTTGAGCAGCCATTTTTTCGGCAACTTTAGCAGCTTTAGCTTCTTTAACAGCAGTTTCTGCTTTAAAAGCAACTCTTCTAGCTTCTTCTTTTTTGCTAACTAATGAACTTGATTTAGCATCAATCTTCGATTGTTTTTCGCTTAACCACTTTTCTAATTTTGCATCGGCTGCTTCTTGTGTAAGTGCGCCTTTAACTACTCCTTTGTTAAGGTGGTGTTTGTATAAAACTCCTTTGTAAGATAAAATAGCTTTGCAGGTGTCGGTAGGTTGAGCACCATTTTGAAGCCATTTTACGGCACCATCAAAATTTAAGTCGATAGTTGCAGGGTTTGTATTGGGGTTGTAGGTGCCTAATTTCTCAATGAATTTTCCATCTCGAGGTGCACGACCATCCGCAATTACAATATGGTAGTAAGCGCTAGCTTTTTTACCATGGCGTTGTAATCTAATCTTTACAGGCATTGTTAATTGTTTTTAATGATTAATTTTTAAATAAGGGTGCAAATGTACTTTCTTTTTTTGAATTTGCAAAAACTAATTTACTTCACAAGCGATTGATTTAAAACTGTTTAACTTTTTATTTTTTTTAACTCGCCCTCGCTCGCATCCTGCGCATGTAGGCGCTAAGCTAAAGCCAAGCCGCGTGCCAGGGCTTAGTGCCGGCATTGTTACTGAATGCATCTTTTTATTAGAATGCTTTAAGAAATCAATATCTTTGTTATTATGGCAGCAAAAAGTGCATTTAGCTTACTATGGTAAATTAGAATTGAACTTTAAATTTAAGATAGTGAATGACTTCCAACAAAAATTTTAAAGTTTTGAGTAATGATAGAGATTATATTAAAAAGACCGTCACTAAGCCCTCCCTTAAAATGGCTGCGCGTCAGCTTAGCGCCTTCTGGGGGTATTAACTGGAACAAAGGAATTTATATGGTTGCAGTAAAAAGTGAAAATATCCAAACAATTAAAAAAGTAATCATTAATTAAAATTTAAAACATGAAAAAACTAACTTTATATATTCTTTTACTTTTTATAGTTAATTTAACGAAAGCCCAAGTGCAGTGGGCTAAACAAATTGGTAGTCCAAGTATTACACAAGGTGAATATGGTCAAATTATTTCTGATGGTAGCAATACATATATGATTGGCAGTTTTGGAGGTGTATTGTACTTACCAAATGATACTATTTATGCAGATGGTTCAGAAGATATTTTTATAGCAAAGTTTGATGCTAATGGTGACCATTTATGGACCAAAAAAATTGGAGGTAATTCAAGCTCAACAATGGATGGAGAATATGCCAACGGAGTTTACGATCCAGTTAATCAGTGTATTTATTTGTCTGGGCATTTTGTTAATAATTTCTATTTTCCGGGTGTTGGCTATATATCAGGTAACTCAGATATATTTTTGGCAAAAATGGATTTGGACGGTAATTTTATTTGGGCTAAAAAAGCTGGAGGGAACGGATTTGATAATGGCCAAGTATATGTAAATCCTTATGGTAAGATTTATTTGCTCACAATGTCTTCCGATTCAGCTTATTTTGATGGTTTTCATATTGGTCCAGGTGGAGGAATAATCCAATATAATACCTCTGGGGCTTGTTTGTCAGCATCCATAAAATATAGTGCTAACCCATTAATCGGATATAAATACTTCAATCTAAATTTTATTGGCAACGACTTAGTATTTAATGGCTATACAGATACAACTCCTTTTGTATTAGACACTGTTTCATTAAACGGTATAGGAGGATCTGAAGGATTCATCGCTAGAACAGACTCAATGGGAAAAGTTAAATGGGTTCATATAATCAGTAGCTCAGGAACAGATTATCTTTATGCAGCTACTGTAAATAACAACAATAATATTTCATTTATTGCCACTATAAGTGATACTGTAAATTTTTTAGGCAATTTAATTCCAAGCAATGGATATGATATATTGATTGTTACGCTTAATGAAAACGGAGGATTTAAATGGGCTAAAAATTTTAAACTTAACAGTAACAATATTGTTATGGGTGCAGATATAAAAAGTGATTCAAATAGCAATATTTTTGCCACTGGCTTTTTTTCAGGCTTAGCAAACTTTGATAATATCCATGTAACATCAACTACCTCAGAAGATATGTTTTTAGCAAAATTAGATACTTCCGGTAATTGTTTGAGTTATTCTAATTTTGGGAAAGCAACAGGCAGTTCATTAACTATTGACAACACCAACAATATTTATGTATGTGGAAACTTCAGCAATACGGTAAGTATAGGTAGCAATTCTTTTACTATGTATGGCGGAAGCTCTGATATTTACCTTGCCAAATTCAATGCAAGTATGGGAAACAATACCCGCACAGCACCAAATAACTCATTAATTATTTATGCTAACCCTACTAAAGGTACCTGTAACATCACCATACCTGATGATTTAAAAAGGAGCCCCAACTTAACTTTAATGATTTACAATGCGCAAGGCAGTTTAATTCAAAAACAACCAATACAGCAATTGCAAGATAAAATTAAGCTTAATCTTGAAGCAGAGTCCAAAGGTGTATACAATGTTTCTTTAGGGGATGGTTACAGAATGTATTATGGCAAAATTGTGTTTGATTAAATGGTAATACTATATAAAGCAAAAGGAGGCTTTGTTAATTTGCTATATGAAGAAGATTAACCAATGCGCATGCACAAGTCCAATAATGGTTTAAAGTTTACAATTTTGTTAAACACTATAGTAAAAGAGCTATTACTGAGCACAACTTTAAAATGGCAAGGCATAAGCTGGGCAATTACTGGGGTGCAAGGAATGTCTATGGAAATTAATTTTTATCAAAAGTTAGTGCAATTAAGCAGAATTATTAGTCACCACAATTGCTGCTTGGATTGTCTTTTTTTTGTGGTTTATCTTTTTTTAGAAATGGATATTTTTCAAATAGAATATGCATCATTTTTTCTTTTTTTAATTGATATTGTTCGATGGCCTCAATGCTATTATTTAATATTTTATGATTTGAAAAGGCATTGAATTGTTGCACTTCTTTCGTTATTATTTTTGTTTCCTCATCAAATAGTGCTGCCCCAAATTTTTCATAAATATAGGTAATGGCCATTTCATTAGGATGAATCATATCTGCTTTATAAAAACGATAATCACGCAATTCATCTATCACAATTTCATAAGAAGGAAAATAAAAACAGTTTTTGTTTTTCTTAATAATTTCATGAATGGCAAGGTGTAAAATGCTTTTACTGATGGTGTTTTCGGTAAGTCCATCGCGCACATATCTTACTGGACTTATATTAAAAAGTATTTTTATGGAGGGATTTATTTTTTTTATTAGTGATATCGCTTCCTGAAAACCATCAATGATTTGAGGCAAATGGGCCATTTTTTTTACAAAATTGGCAGCCGGAATTTTATGACAATTACTTACAATTTGTCCATCGTTTAAACTGTAATAATAAGCTGAACCAAGCGTTATGACAAGCCATTCGGAATGTATCAATTGATGATGCGCTACATTGATTTGAGCATTGATGTTTTGCAGTGTTTCATCTTTGTCAATACCGGCAAAGCTTCCATGATGTTGCCAACTGTAAAACAAGCTCTCTTTTTCAAACAATTCAGCTGAGGTGTAATGTTTGTTTTGGAGGATATCATTCAATTGTTGAATGACGCTTAAGGGGTTGTAAACAATACCAAATGGATTGATTTGAACATTAAATAACTGTTCCTGAAGTATTGTTCCAATATTTTCGGCAAAACATGAACCCATTACCAATAAAGGCTTTCGAATAGATATCCTTTCGGGAATATTTATTTTTGGGCCTTTAATGGTAAAATCCATCTTTACAATAAATTTTACTAAACAGTCAATTTTTTGAACCTAGGTCTTTTTGGTTCAGCATTTCCAAGGCGTTTTTTTCTGTTTTCTTCATATTCAGAATAACCACCTTCGAAATAGTAAACTGAGCTATCGCCTTCAAAAGCGAGAATGTGTGTACAAACACGATCTAAAAACCAACGGTCATGGCTAATGATGACAGCACAACCCGCAAAGTCTTCTAAACCTTCTTCAAGGGCGCGTAAGGTATTCACATCAATATCATTGGTTGGCTCATCCAGTAACAACACATTTCCTTCGGCTTTTAATGCCATGGCCAAATGCAATCTATTTCTTTCTCCACCTGATAAAACGCCACATTTTTTTCCTTGATCGGCACCATTAAAATTGAAGCGCGATACATAAGCTCTTGAATTGATTAATTTGCCACCCATTTCCATATTTTCGTGGCCTCCACTAATGATTTCCCAAACGGTTTTGTTCGGGTCTAAATCGTTGTGCGATTGATCTACATAACTTATCTTTACAGTTGAACCTGTTTTAAATTCACCTTCATTGGGTTTTTCTATCTCCATAATCATGCGAAATAAAGTTGTTTTACCCGCACCATTTGGGCCAATAATTCCAACAATTCCAGCAGGAGGTAATTTAAAGTTGAGGTGTTCGTACAAAATTCTATCGCCAAAAGCTTTGGTAACATCTATTGCTTCAATTACATCATTCCCTAAACGTGGACCAGTGGGAATAAATATTTCGAGTTTTTCTTCTTTTTGTTTCACATCTTCATTCATCATTTTGTCATAATTTTGAAGACGAGCCTTACTCTTTGCTTGACGGCCTTTAGCACCTTGTCGCACCCATTCTAATTCGCGTGCTAAAGTTTTTTGACGTTTGCTTTCTGTTTTTTCTTCCATGGCTAAGCGTTTTCCCTTTTGATCAAGCCAAGAAGAGTAATTTCCTTTCCAAGGAATACCTTCACCACGGTCTAATTCAAGTATCCATCCGGCAACATTGTCTAAGAAATATCTATCATGTGTAATGGCAATAACAGTACCTGCATAGTTTTGTAAAAATTGTTCTAACCAATCAATTGATTCGGCATCTAAGTGGTTGGTAGGCTCATCAAGTAAAAGAATATCGGGCTTTTTAAGTAATAATCTGCACAAGGCCACACGTCTTCTTTCACCACCGCTTAACACTTTTATAGGAGTATCGCTTTCGGGGCATCTTAGCGCATCCATGGCGCGTTCTAGTTGATTGTCTAATTCCCATGCATTAGCAGCATCAATTTTATCTTGAATGATGGCTTGACGATTCATCAGTTTTTCCATAGCATCAGCATCTTCATAATATTCGGGTAAGCCGAATTTATTATTGATGTCTTCAAATTCTGCCAACATATCAACGGTTTCTTGCACGCCTTCCATTACAATTTCTTTCACTGTTTTGGTTTCATCTAAATGTGGCTCTTGTTCGAGGTAACCAACAGAATAACCCGGAGAAAAAACCACATCACCTTGGAATGATTTTTCTACGCCAGCAATAATTTTTAGTAGGGTTGATTTACCTGAGCCATTTAAACCAATAATACCGATTTTTGCTCCATAAAAGAAGGAAAGGTAAATGTCTTTTAATACTTGTTTTTGAGGAGGAAAGACTTTGCTCACCTTCACCATAGAAAAAATCACTTTTTTATCGTCAGCCATTTTGTGTGTTGAATTTTTAGGACTGCAATTTTACGATAATTATTTAAGATTTTATGGAGAAGTTTTTGAGGGGTTTTTAAATTGAGATAATCATGTACAATTATTCTGGTTGTCTTTCAGGAGGAATCTTTTTGAGATAAAGAGATGCTGGTAAAACATCGCGCAACTGCTTATGCATACTTAGCTGAATGATTTTAATTTTTACCTGAAATGCTTACCTTCAAAAAGTTGCCTACTGCAAAGCAATTTTTGGATGTAAAAACAGTTGCTCTTAATTTAAAAATCTTCTAACTCATAGTTGGTGCTTCGTCCTCCTTGTTTTTCTTGTTTGAGTATACCTTTTTCAATAAGTTCTTTAATATCGCGCAAAGCAGTGTCGGGTGAGCATTTAGTTATTTTTGCCCATTTGGATGATTGCAATTTACCATCAAATCCATCAAGTATTTTGTTGAGCATTAATCTCTGTCTAGCATTGAAATCAGTGATTTCATGAATTTTCCAAAAGGAAGTTTTCCAAAGTATTTTATTTAATGTAGTTTCTGTTGTAAGCAGAGCATTTTTAAGACAATGTAAAAACCAGTCTAACCATGGTGTAATATCACCTTTGCTGTGTTGAACCTTTTGTAGTATCTCGTAGTATTGTTTACGCTCTACTAATATCTGGCTCGACAAACTGTAATAACGTTCAGATGTTTGGTCAGCCCTTGAAAGCATTAAATCTGAAATTGCACGTGCAATTCTTCCATTTCCATCATCAAAAGGGTGAATGATAATAAACCAAAAGTGTGCAATTGCTGCTTTTAGCACAGGATCAAGTGCGTTTACCTCTTGTGTTTTTTTATAACTCTTGCTATTTTTATCATTTTTATATTTTTCATTAAACCAACTTAAAAAAAGTTCCATTTCAGCTTTAACCTTTTTAGCGGGTATTGCTTCAAAGTGCACCCTTTCTTTTCCCATTGCCCCTGAAACTATTTGCATTTCGCCTGTTCGATAGCGCCCAACTTCGATCGTGTTAATGCCGCTATGTCCGGTTGGAAAGAGTGCAGCATGCCAGCCAAATAATCTTTTATTAGTCAATGGCTTTTGGTAGCTGTGCGTTGCGTCAATCATCATTTCTACGATGCCATCTATATTTCTGTTTGTTGGCAGTAGTCCGCCAATATTAATTCCTAGTTTTCTGGCAATAGATGATCGAACTTGTTCGAAATTGAGTTTTTCTCCTTCTATTTCAGATGATTTAATAACATCGAGAGTTAGTGTAGTAAGTGCGGCTTCTTCTTTGGCTGCAAATCCTAAGGTGTTCATATGGCCAACAATTCGTCCTTGTAGATTACGAACTTCGCCAAATATGGAGTTTATGGCTACTTCGTTCCAGGTAAATTTAGTCCAGTTATTGTATTCGTAGATGTATTTTGCCAAAGTTTGAAATGTGTTTGCGGCAAATATAAAGATTATTCTCCGCAAAAATGCGGTGAATGAGAAATATATTCACCGCATGTTTTCTGATTTATGATGGAATGAAAAAATGGATTTTCATTGTTGGAATTTAATTTGATAAAAAAATATGAACTACAAGATGGTTTAAAAACTTGCTTCGAGCTTCTTTTAGTATTTTTTGGTTAAAAAAACATTTGGATGATGGCGGGTCAAGACCAGCATGAAGGAAAAGGACAGAATTTTTTTTTATTTTAGGTAGATATTACGGTATCTCAAGCTAAATATTTTGCCAAAGTTCTTGCCTATTGGCATTTTCTAATGTAATACCGATTACATTTTCAATTTAGTCCAATTGCTGCCAAGCCTTATTGTAATAGTTTCAGGTTGTATCGGCATTAACCATTGTAAATTTATTAAACAGCTTTGGGCTATTTAATAAATACAATTGATATAAGATTTTAAATTATTGTTTTAAGCCATACTTGAATGGTCGCATGCTACTTATAAATAGAATAAGGAGGAGTTGGCATGTCTTTCAGGAGGAATCTTTTTTAGATGGTTAGCGGCACTAAAAGCAATGCGCATTATGTGGTGCATGCTTAAATGTGCTATGTTAATTTTTTAACGAATCGCTTACCTTCAAAAAGTTGCCTCCTGCATGACAAAAGTGAATCTATGCCTTAAATTGTGCTAACCATTTGGCATCCTTCCAATCAACTAATCCAACTTTTGAAAAGAGTAATTTACCTTTACTATTAAAAATATAAATGGTTGGGAAGGCATGCACACCAAGGTCCGCTACGTTTTTAGGATAATGTACAAAATCGATATAATCATAACCATAATTGGCCACATAGTTATTTAATTTTTCTAAAGACTCATCTGTGACAGCAATAAAATCGACATCAGGAATTAAATTTTTGAATTTTGCTTGTTGAATTTCTTTAAATTCTTGATGACATGAGCCACACCAGGTGGTGAAAAAACTTATTACAAGTAATTTATTTTCTTTAAACGTCATGGGGTAAGCTTTGCCCTCAGCAGTTACCAATTTCAACTCATTTACATTGAAATTAGGAGCTACTCGGTACTTAAAATATTGAAATAAAACAATACCAATGGCTAATGCCAATAATAGATAGCCTGAATATTTTTTATGCATTTTTTAGCTGCTTTTTTCAACGTGTTTAATGCCTGCTACTGCATCGTATAGTGCTTCGTACATAGGTAAAATGTTGTGAATGTCAAATTTAAGTGCTTGCTGGTAGGCTTGAGTTTTAAATTGGTTTAATGTTTTTTCATCTTTTAAAATAAGCAAAGCGTTTTTTGCCATATCATCCACATCGCCCACATTGCTTAAATAACCTGATACACCATGAACATTTACTTCAGGAATTCCACCTGTATTGCTACTAACTACAGGCACATGACTTGCCATTGCCTCTAAGGCTGCCAATCCAAAACTTTCTGTTTCGGAAGGTAGCAGAAATAAATCGGCTAAAAGTAAATGTTCTTCGGGGTTTACAACTTTTCCTAATAGTTTTACATCATCGCATGTATTTAATTCTCTGCAAAGGCGCTCTATATGCGTTCTTTCTGGGCCATCACCAATTAGTAACAATTTAGCTGGTATTTTTTTTCTTACTTGATCAAAAATACGAATTACATCTTCAATCCTTTTTACCTTGCGGAAATTAGAGATATGCATTAATATTTTTTCGCCATTAGGGGCATAAAAATGTTTGTGCTTTGCTGTTTCTTCAGGATGATTTTTTTCATAAATTTTATCATAATCTTCGATACAGATAAAGTTAGGTATTACATGAATAGGTTTACGCACACCAAAATGTTTATAGGTATCTTGCTTTAAGCTTTCTGATACTGATGTAATGGCATCACTTTGACTGATGGCAAAAGTAATAACAGGTTCAAAAGAAGCATCTTTTCCAACTAATGTAATATCGGTGCCATGCAAAGTGGTTATGAAAGGAACTTTTTTTCCTTTACTTGCCAAAATTTGTTTTGCCATATAAGCTGCTGAAGCATGCGGAATAGCATAATGAACATGCAATAAATCTAAATTTTCATATAAGGCTACATCAACTAACTTACTAGCTAAAACCAGCTCATAGGGCTGATAATCGAACAAAGGGTAATTACTGACCGCTACTTCATGATAAAAAATATTTTCTGAAAAGTAATCTAACCTTACAGGTTGACTGTAAGAAATGAAATGTACTTTATGTCCTTTTTTTGCTAAAGCTTTTCCAAGTTCTGTGGCCACCACACCGCTTCCTCCAAAGGTTGGGTAACAAACGATACCAATATTCATAATTAAATTTATTTAAGTGAATTAATCCTAATTAAATGGAATTAATAACTCTTCAAAGGTAGCTTTTTTTTGAGTTGCTAAGTTGAATTGATTTGGCACAAATAGCTGCTCAACATGTAAAAAAATCACAAATAAAATTGTAAATGTTTCAATAGAATGTTTTAAATATGCAAGCTTGATATATTATTGCATATCACTATAAAAATAATGTATGGCAGATTGAATATGATCTTTATTTTTCATAAATTAAATTAAAACGTTCAAGTGCTCCTAATTTGTATTGATATTCACCTAGATTTGCATTTTAAACAAAAAATAATTGAGATGAAAAAATCGATACTTATTATTTCTGCTTTAGCAATTAATTTTTTTGCGAAAGCACAAGAACCTACAATTTCATTAGCCGAAAACCTAGTTGCTGATGGTGTTCCAGCCATATCATCCAGAATAATTGGAGACGTTAAAAGTTATACTGAATCGCGAGGAGCGGGTTTGGTTGCATGGCATCCTAAGAAAAAAGAAATTTTAATTAGCACGCGTTTTGGAAACAGCAGTCAGTTGCACGAAGTAAAAATGCCAGGAGGTGATCGTAAGCAAATTACTTTTTTTGATGAACCAGTGGGAGGGGCCAATTACGAGCCCAAGAACGGAGATTATTTTATTTTCAATAAAGATATTGGCGGCAACGAGTTTGCGCAACTTTATAAGTTTGATATTAACACCAAAAAAGTTACTCTGTTAACAGATGGTAAGCGTTCACAAAATGGGGGAGTAGTTTGGAATAAAAAAGAAAATGCGATAGCATACTCATCTACAAGCAGAAATGGTGCGGACCGTGATATATATACGATGGATCCTAACAATATTGCAAGTAATAAGTTGATTTTGCAAAATATTGGAGGTGGTTGGAGTATTGTTGACTGGTCGGTAAATGATGAGCAATTGTTGATTCAAGAAGGGTTATCGGTTAATGAGTCGCGCTTATATATTTTAGATATTAAAACTGGAAACAAAACAAGATTGCTTCCCGAAAAAGATGAACGCACTACCTATGAAGGGTTGTCGTATTCGCGCGATGGAAAAGGAGTTTTCCTACTCACCAATAAAGATAGCGAGTTTAACCGTTTAGCCTATTTTGATTTAACTACTAAAAAATTCAATTTTATTTCGGCCAATATCAATTGGGATATTGAAGCATTTTCATATACTAAAGATGGAAGTAAAATTGCATTTGCAGCAAATGAAAATGGCTTATCTAAATTATATATTTATAGTATACAGCAGATCAAAAAACAGTGCAAGTAACGCAGCTTCCAAATTGTACTATTGGTGGTTTAGATTTTACTGAAAATGGTGAGTCGTTGGGCTTAACGATTAATGCTTACAATTCGTCTTCAGATGTTTATGAGTATCAATTGGCAGGGCAAAAATTAATTCGTTGGACAGAAAGTGAATTAGGAGGCATGGATATTTCTGGTTTAAATGAGCCAGTACTTGTAAAATGGAAATCGTTTGATAATAAAGAAATATCAGGTTTTTTATATCGTGCAGCAGCAAAACATAGTGGTAAAAGACCTGTAATAATAAATATTCATGGTGGACCTGAAGGTCAGAGTAGACCTGGTTTTTTAGCGCGCAATAATTATTATTTAAATGAATTAGGGATTTCAATAATTTTTCCAAATGTGCGAGGTTCCGAAGGTTACGGAAAAACATTTTTAGATGCTGATAATGGTTTTAAAAGAGAGGAGTCGGTAAAAGATATTGGTGCGTTGTTGGATTGGATTGCTACGCAGCCAGATTTAGACAAAGATAAAGTGATGATTGTTGGCGGCAGTTATGGAGGTTACATGACCTTGGCTTGTTCTTTTTGGTATGCCGATAGAATTAAATGCGCCATAGATGTGGTGGGTATTTCAAACTTTAATACCTTTTTAAAAAATACAGAAGGTTACCGCAGAGATTTACGCAGAGTTGAGTATGGTGATGAAAGAGATCCAAAGATGGCGGCATTTTTAGAAAAAATTTCGCCAACGAATCATGTGGCAGAAATAAAAAAACCTTTGTTTATTGTTCAAGGTGGAAATGACCCTAGAGTGCCAGCTTCAGAGGCTATTCAGATGCGTGATAAAATTAAAGAAAATGGAGGAAAAGTTTGGTTTTTAATGGCCAAAGATGAAGGACATGGTTTCAAAAAGAAAAACAATATTGACTACCAGTTTTATGCTACCATTGAGTTTATAAAGGAGTATTTGTTGAAGTAAAATATGGCTGGCATGCCGCTTTCTATGTGATTGCTGATGCTCTTGGCTTACATTTGATTAATTGTTATTGTTGTTGCAGTGGCTTGTTTTTTTAATATTCAAAGTGATTAATTATCCCTAAAAAAAAGTGTTTGGTTAATTTTATTTTGAAGAAGAACTTGGTGTATAATTTACTTATTTAACAATTAAACCTATCATGTAATAATACCGATTACACTTTCAATTTAGTCCAATTGCGGCCAAGCCTTATTGTACTAGTTTCAAGTTGTATCGGCATTAACCATTGTATATTTATTAAACAGCTTTGGACTATTTAATAAATACAATTGGTATAACATTAAAAAAGGATAGACAGTTTAGAGATAGACTTTAAATTATTCGTTAAAATATCCGATGAAATTAGTTTTCCTCATCAAAGTATATTTTATAATATTTTCTACCATCTGCTTCTACTCCTTTCTCAATTAGGTCGCGTTTTCCGTGGATGTAGATGTGAAAATTTTTATCAAGTTTTAATACACTTTTAAATACTCTGTTTTGTTTTTTTACAGCTGCATCTGAAATGTCAAAACTTTCGTTGAATTCTAATTCATGCTCATTTTCATATTGTTTTTTGTAACCATTAAACGACTCAATTACTTGCGGATCTTGAATTACAGAGCGGCTAAAATCTTCTAAGTTAAATTCATCTTGGTCTTTAAAATATTTAATACTTCTATTAAGTAAATCAATTTGGTCTGTTTTACTAATTTCAAAATCATTGGGCATTTGTTTGGTTACATAATTTTTACATAAATCAAGATAGTCCTTTGTAGC
>CAIKXD010000295.1 GCA_903831265.1 uncultured Bacteroidota bacterium | reverse complement strand
TGTAAATTATTCCGGACAAGCCTTAAGACTCCTTATGCTCGATTCTATTTCGAGCTATTTAAAAACAGCCAACCAAGGTGCGCAATTAGATGCCGCTTTAATTAAAAACATGTATTCCAATACAAACAGCCCATTTAAAAATGCAATACTTGATGGCAGTGGCAAGCAATTAAAAAACAAAACTTATTTATTGGATCAAAATTATTTTGAAGGTTTATTTGATTCCCTGGCCTTGGTAAGTTTATCTGGCAATAATATAGGTTCTAATGGAAAAGCAGGAATAGTAAGCAGCTTAAATGGAACTAAAAAATATCTATTTAACGAAAATGGTTTAGAACATACCCAGCTTATATTAAAACAATTAATGGGTGCTGTACTCTACTATCAAGCCACAGAAACTTATTTATCGAATTTTTCGGCAGACGACAATACAACAGTTGTTGCCGGTGAGGGAACTGCCATGGAACACCATTGCGATGAAGCTTTTGGCTATTTGGGCATACCAATAGATTTTCCGACCAATACCACCGGACTTAAATACTGGGGTGAATATGCCCAAGAGGTAAATTCAAAGATAAGCTGCAACGCTCCACTTATGAATGCCTTTATAAAACTGCGATATGCCATTTCTAATAAAGATTATACCACCCGCGATGCTCAAGTAATAATAATTAAGGAACAATTTGAAAGAATTGTGGCTGCCTCAGCTATTTTGGAACTAACTGAAGCAAAAGAGAATTTTGCCGACGATGCCTTGCGTAACCACGTATTATCAGAAGCCCTTGGTTTTATTAATTCACTAAAATACAACAGCCGCAAAAAAATTTCGCAGGCACAAATAGATGCCGCCAAATCGAGCCTTGGAACTAACTTTTATGATATAACCAAGGTCAATATCGATGCTGCCATAAACACCATAAATTCGGTTTATGACTTTGATTTAACTAAATTTTAGAATGATTATTCTTTCAAGAAATTAAAAAACTAGCGCATGAATCATAAAATTTACCAAATCATTTTTTCAATCTTGTGCATGGGTTTAACCTTGTTTTCATGTACCAAAGAAAATAAAGATGATGTAATAACACCGAATTTCGACAAGCGCGCCATGCTCGAAAACATAGGCGATCAAATCATTATTACCTCTTACACCGACCTAAAATTAAAATCGGAAGAATTTGATAAAGCGCTTACTTTATTCAACAATAAAAGCGACAGCAGCAATTTAAACTTGCTTCAAAACAGCTTTAAAAACTTTTATAAATCGTGGCAGGCATGCGCTGCATTTGAGTTCGGCCCTGCAGAAACAGAATCCTTAAGGGCAAATATCAATACTTTTCCTACCGATACCAATCAAATAAATTCAAACATTTCGGCAGGAGCTTATAATTTAGAAAGCGCATCAAATATGGATGCAAAAGGTTTTCCTGCCATCGATTACCTGCTTTTTGGATCTGATTTCTCTAAAACGCTCTTGAATTTCAGTGCTGAAAATAATTTCACAAACAGAAAATCCTACCTAGCATCACTTTCTACCGAAATAAAAAACAGAACTAATAAAGTACAAACCGGCTGGTTAAGCAGTGGATCAAACTATATCAATACCTTTAAAAACAATACAGGCAGCGATGTTGGTGGATCTATCGGGATGCTGGTAAATCAGTTGAATTATGATTTTGAATTATTGAAAAACTCAAAAATTGGCGTTCCACTCGGTAAACGTACCTTGGGCAATGCTTTACCTGATAAAGTAGAATCTTTCTACAGCCAGCAATCACTTTTATTGGCATTGGAAAATTTAAAAGCACTGGAAAACATTTATTTGGGGCGTAACGCACAAAACATAGATGGCTTGGGGCTAGACGATTACCTGGATCAAATTGATGCCAAATATGGAAACGCCTCTTTAAACCAAACTATTAAGGATAAATTTAACAGTGTAAAGACAAAATTGGCCGCCGTGCCTCATCCCCTATCGCAAGCCGTAATTTTAAACGCCACAACTGTAGATCAGGCATATGCAGAACTGCAGCAATTGGTGGTACTATTAAAAGTAGATATGCCCTCAGCTTTAGGCGTATTGATTACCTACCAGGATAACGACGGGGATTAAAAAACTTAAATCATTGATATTAGACAGCATAAATCCAATCAATAAATACCTAAAGGCGCAAGTTCACATTGCGCCTTTAGTTGTATTTCGCATTTTGTTTGGAGCCATGATGCTGGCGAGCATTATACGGTTTATGCTTAAAGGTTGGGTTTATGACCTGTATATAAAACCTCAATTTTACTTCAGCTATTTCGGGTTTGAATGGGTAAAGCCTCTTGGTGAAATTGGCATGTATAGCATTTTCATCATTATGGGTATTTCAGCGCTGCTGATTATGCTGGGGTTTTTATACCGTTTTTCTGCCTTGATTTTCTTTTTGAGCTTTACCTATGTAGAGCTTATTGACAAAAGCAATTACTTAAATCACTATTATTTTGTAAGCATTATAGCGCTACTCATGATTTTTTTGCCGGCAGCAAAATATTTTTCATTAGATGCATTTTTAAATCCTGATAAACGTAATACTCACATTAATAAATGGATAATACTGGTAATACAATTGCAGCTGGGCATAGTATATTTTTATGCCGGTTTGGCCAAATTAAATGCAGATTGGTTATTTGATGCTCAACCACTAAGAATTTGGCTTCAGGCACGTACCGATTTGCCGCTCATTGGTTTTTTGATGGATAAGTTATGGATTGCCTATCTTTTCAGTTGGTTTGGGGCTATCTATGATTTATCAATTCCATTTTTACTCCTTTTTAAACGAACACGATTAATAGCATTTGGCTTGGTGGTGATTTTTCATGTGATGACGGCTTTGCTCTTTCCCATCGGAATGTTTCCTTATATTATGATTATAAGCACCTTAATATTTTTTTCTGAAAAATT
>CAIKXD010000294.1 GCA_903831265.1 uncultured Bacteroidota bacterium | reverse complement strand
TTAACTGCAATTGCATTAGAAGTAGCTGAACAACCATTTACATTGGTTACTATTAAACTGTAATCTCCAGCTGTTGATGCTATTATAGCATCTGTTGTTTCACCATTGCTCCACAAATAGGTATTTGGATTTTCAGCACCAATAGACACTGCATCAATTTCATTCCAATCGAGCACTGCTCCCGAATTTAAAGCAATTCGTATTTCCGAAACATTGAAGCTTGTTACAGGAAATGTTATGTGCAAGATACGCGCAACCGCAGGCGCTGCTGCTGCAGTAGCCGTATAAACGATTTCAAATAAACCGGTAGTCGGATTTTTAACATATACTGTGTCAACCGCACCCGGTGCATTAGTTTCGTAGACATCAATGAAGTTGATGGGTGCAGGATTGGTGAAACCTAATTCAATAAACTCACGGAGATCATCAGGTTGCGCGCTCGCCCATGCATTAATATAATCTCCATAAGCAGGATATACATCAGGTGCGCCAAGTGCCTGGTTGGCACTCCAATCTGGTGTACCATATTGTGAGCTGAAATTGATCACACTTGCTGCATACTGCTGAATGGTTGTAGATAAAATAACAGCTCCTCCCTCACAAAAAGTTGCTGGCCCATTTGCCGAAATTATGGCTGCTGGTAAAGTATTCACTGTAACACCAGTTGCAAGAGATGCAGCTGTACAACCATTTGCATCAGTTACAATTACACTATAACTTCCCGCTGTTGATGCTGTTATAGCTTCTGCACTTGCACCGTTGCTCCATAGATTGCCTGTTGCTGAACTTGAGGTTAAAATCACATTCCCACCTGCACAAAAATTAGTTGACCCGTTTGCAGAAATTGTTGGAACGCTTGGTAGCGCATTCACCGTTATCTCAGATGCAAGAGAAACTGCAGTACAACCATTTACATTAGTTACTAATACACTATAATCTCCAGCTGTTGATACTGTTATGGATTGTGTGGTTGCGCCATTGCTCCATAGATATTCACTCTCTATGCTTGCTGTTAAAACTACATTATCTCCATCACAAAAAGTTGTTGTACCTCCTGCTGTAATTGTTGGTGCAGTAGTTATAGGTTCGTTGATGGTCAAGTTTAAAGTCACTACACTATCACAACCTGCAGCGTTTTGGCCTATCCAAGTTGCAGTGTTATTAGAGTTGGTATAGTTGTTACCATGCCATATAAATGAACCGCAAGCACTTACGGTTTCTATTACTGCATCTGGCTCACCAATATTGAGGTTGAGCACATTAGAAACACAATTGATAGTTCCTGTAGAAACCACCAGGTTGTCAACTGTTACATAATCATTTGTACCCGCAATGGTAATACTCGTAATGTATGAACCATGTGAAACACAGCCCCAGAAGTTGGTAGCCGAATTGGTAAAGAAGGACTGCACTGTGCCATCAGATAAGTTCAACGTTATTGTACCATCAATACTAGCGAAAGATAAATCAGTAAGAAAAATGTTGGCTCCAACCGAAGTCACACCGGGACTAAATGAAATTGTAAGCGCATCGGTTATGCTAACTGTGCTAAGCGTCATACTTCCTCCTGAAGGTTGCATATACATTCCACCAGGAGCACTTGCCGTCCATGTAGGCGTACCGGCACCAAAATTACCTGTTGAATTAAATAAACTGCCTTGTGCATAACTATTAAATGTTTGAACAGGGGTGGCAACATATCCTGCGGCCGAAACTGCTGCTGCTAAACTACTCGATGAACTTAAAAACACATTAGAACCAGCATCCACGCTGTAAGTACCTGAGCTGGTGTAATTTTGACCGTTCATAGGCCATGTATAAGCATCACAAGCAGAAATTGTGGATGTATTTGTGCTACTTGGGTTGATTGTAAGTGCAAGAATCTGTGTGTTACAGCCATTCACAGCGCTGTAGCTTCCACTCTGCGTGTAATTTTGGTTGTTGATAGGCCAAGTATAAGCATCACAAGCAGAAATTGTGGATGTATTAGTACTAATTGGGTTGATTGTAAGTGCAAGAATCTGTGTGTTACAGCCGTTCACAACGCTGTAGCTTCCACTCTGCGTGTAATTTTGGTTGTTCACAGGCCAAGTGTAAGAATTACATGCTGCAATAATTGTTGTACTAGCAGTACTTGGTGAAATTGTAAGATTAAGTACATCAGTTACCAATGTTATTGTTCCTGTAGACACCACAAGGTTGTCGACTGTTACATAACCACCTGAGCCTGCAATAGTAATGCTGGTAATGTATGGCCCATGAGAAACAAAGCCCCCAAAGCTGTTGGCCGAATTGCTTGAGAACGACTGCGTGGTACCATTTGACAGTGTTAGCGTAATTGTGCCTGAGGTAGCAACTCCTGAACCGCCGGCAAGGAAAATATTGGCACCTACCGAGGTAACACCTGGACTAAATGAAATTGTAAGCGCATCGTTGATGCTATTTGTGCCAAGGGTCATACTTCCTCCTGACGGTTGCATATACAAGCCGTTGGGCGCACTTGCCGTCCATGTTGGCGAGCCGGCACCAAAATTACCTGTTAAATCATATAAAGAGCCTTGTGCATAGCTATCAAATGTTTGCACAGAAGTGGCAGTGTATCCAGCTGCCGTAACTGCTTCCGCTAAACTACTCGATGAACTCAAAAACACATTAGAGCCAGCATCAACGGTGTAAGCACCTGAAGTGGTGTAGGTTTGACCGTTCATTGGCCAGGTGTATGAATCACAAGTAGAAATATTTGAAGTATTCGTACCGCTTGGTGTAATAGTTAGATTGAGTACTCGAGTTAAACAAGGATTTATTGTTCCTGCAGAAGCCACAAGGTTATCAACGGAAACTAAATTGTTAGATCCTGCAATGGTAATACTTGTAATATATGACCCATTTGAAACAAAGCCCCCAAAGCTGTTAGCTAGGTTGCTAGGGAACGACTGTGTAATGCCGTTAGACAGAGTCAACGTAATTGTTCCCGAAGTTAAATTCGCAGAATAATCGGTAAGTAGAAAGTTAGCGCCCACAGATGTTACGCCAGGACTAAATGAAATCGTTAATGCTACTGGCCCAGCGGTGCTGAGCGCTTTGCTTCCTGCGGTTGACTGCACATATAATCCTCCAGGGGCACTTGCTGTCCATGTTGGCGAGCCGGCACCAAAATTACCGGTTAAATTAGTTGAAGCGCCTAAAGCATAGCTATCAAATGTTTGAACAGCAGTGGCAGTGTATCCAGCGGCCGAAACTGCTGCCGCTAAACTACTCGATGAATTTAGGAATACATTAGCGCCCGCATTTAGCGTGTAGGCCCCTGAAGTTGTGTACGTTTGTCCGTTGATAGGCCATGTGTAAGAACCAGTAGCCGAAACACTTGTATTACTAGTGCTAATGTTGTTTAAAGTTAGTGCAAGATTCTCCGTTATACATCCATTTAATGCACTATAGTTTCCACTTTGCGTATAGTTTTGCCCATTTACCGGCCAAGTATAAGCTCCGCACGCTGAAATAGTTGTGGTATTTGAACTGCTTGGTGTGATTGTTAAGTTGAGTATTTCAGCTACACATGGTGTTGTTGTTCCTGTAGCAACCACAAGATTATCAATGGTAACATAATTATTAGAACCTGTAATGGTAATACTTGTAATGTATGCCCCATGTGAAACAAAGCCCCCAAAGCTGGTGGTGGAATTGGTAGGAAACGACTGCGTGCTGCCGTTTGACAGCGTTAGTGTAATTACTCCTGGTGTTGCAGCAAAAGAATTATTGGTGAGGAAAAAGTTGGCTCCCACCGATGTAACTCCTGTACTAAATGAAATCTTCAAAGAACCGACAATAGCGGTGGCAAGCGCCATGCTACCTCCTGAAGGTAGAAAATACAATCCAGCAGGAGAACTTGCTGACCACGTAGGGGTGCCTGTGCCAAAATTACCGCTCAAATTAGTTGCGCCGCCTTGTGTATAACTATTAAATGTTTGAACTGGAGAAGATGTATATCCGGCAGCAGCAACTGCAGCTGTAAATTTACTGGTTGAATTTAAAAATACAGTAGATCCCGCACTTAAAGTTTGAATACCTGAGGACGTGTAGGTTTGGCCGTTCATAGGCCAGGTGTATGAATCACATGCCGAAACGGTTGCAGTGTTGGAGGAATTTGGTGAGAAAGTTAAATTCAAGGTAACTATGCTGTCGCACCCGGCGGCATTAGTTCCTACCCAAGTGGCAGTATTAGTAGGACTGGTATAGGTGGTACCATTCCATAAATACGAAGTACCGCAAGCGTTTACTACTTCAGTAACTGTGTTTTTCTGAATGGTCAAATTGAGCACGGCACTTATACATGGGCTTGTTGTTCCTGTAGAAACCACCAAGTTGTCAATTGTAGTATAACCATTAGTTCCTTTAATGGTAATGCTCGTAATGTATGCGTCACGCGAAACAAATCCGCAATAATTGCCCGAGTATGATTGTGTGGTACCGTTAGACAGTGTAAGTGTGGTAGTTGCAGAAATTTGATTATGCGGACTAAAAAAAGAAGCATTGTAAAAGTTACCTCCTACCGATGTAACACCGGGACTGAATGAAATAGTAACGGGTGAAGGCATTGAGGGAGTATTGCCTAGAATTGAGCTTAATGTCATACTTCCTGCAGAAGTTCGCATATACAATCCGTTGGGAGCAGTAGCCGTCCATGTAGGTGTGCCTGGACCAAAATTACCAATCAATGGAGTTGACAAATTATTGTTTTGTGTTACATTACCTTCTGCATAGCTATTAAATGTTTGAACATTTGTGGCTGTATATCCTGCAGCGGTAACCGCAGCAGAAAATGCAGTAGCTGAATTTAGGAATACAGTAGAACCCGCACTCAGCGTGTATGCTCCAGAGGCAGTGTAGGTTTGTCCGTTCACAGGCCATGTATAAGCATTACAAGCCGAAGCAATTGTGTTACTAGAGGTAAATGGTGTTATGGTTAGATCAAGGTAATTACAGGTATTTGCAGCATTATAATATCCGCTCTGCGTATAAGTTTGACCATTCACAGGCCATGTATAAGAACCACAAGCCGATTTTGTTGTGATGTTTGGGGTACCTGGCAAAATGGTTAAATTAAGCACTTCGGTTTTACAAGGCGTTATTGTTCCTGTAGACACCCGAAGGTTGTCAATAGTAACATAATCATAAACACCTGTATTAGAACCTGCAATGGTAATGCTGGTAATATATTCGTTACGTGAAACAAAGCTGCCAAATACAGTAGACGAATTGCCTGGGAACGACTGCGTGGTGCCATTTGAGAGCGTTAGCGTAATTGTTCCAGAGGAGGCAACAACTCCTGCGTCATTGGCAAGGAAAATGTTGGCTCCAAGCGAAGTAACACCCGGACTAAACGAAATTGTAAGCGCATCGCTTTGGACATTGGTGCGAATGGTCCTGTTTCCTCCTGCAATTTGAGTATACAATCCGTTGGGTGCACTTGCCGTCCATGTACACGCGCCGTTGCCAAAGTTACCTGTTAAAGAATTACTACCGTAGGTATTACCACTGTAGCCTTGTGCATAACTACCAAATGTTTCAATAGGTGTTGCAGCATATCCTGCAGCAGGAACGGCAGCAGTATAATTTTCAGGTGAATTAAAGAATAAAGTAGAATTCGTAGCCAAGTTGTAAGTTCCTGAAGTTGTGTAGGTTTGTCCATTCACAGGCCATGTGTAGGAAACACAAGAAGTGACATTGGTGGTATTTGTGGATGGAGTTGAGGCGCTAAAATCAGTCATTTTAATTTTATAATATTTGGATTGTGCTTCCTGAGTAACACCTTTCACAATAGGAACTCTACCAGGCTTGGATAATTCAAGATAATATATCCCTGTTGTGCCAACAGATGTTGTTATTTGCCCCTTATCTGGAGTATAGTTTCCGCAAATCGAATAATTGGCTGAGCTACTCTCTTGTATCAGGGTGTATCCGTCAATGCCATATAGTCGCAAATTGGCTGAAGTATTGCTCTCGCATGATGCAAACCTATATGTTCTTCCTGCCTGAAGAAAAACAGGCCAACTTGGAAAGACTGAAGCTGGGGTTGGGTTATTTCCATTAACATCATAGTTATAGTATAATTGGTTGTCTCCGACAAACTTGATGACTTCTCCGCACGCAAGGTCAATGACAAGACTATTGTCGCTGGGTGGCGTATAATTCCATCCTGCAGAAAACTTCGATTCATACCAGAGATCACATTTTTCTGCAACTGGCAGGTAAGGCGCATTTGTGCATTCGGTTGTTTTGTTTACATCACTTAGCACATTGGCACCTGCCGGTGCATTTTGGGTGAGCAACATTTTATATTTACCTTTTGCTGCCGCATCTGCAGTATTTACATAATCTATAGAACTGCTATAGGTGCCATCGTCTTCAAAGAAGAAAAAAGGGAACTCTTGATTTTGCGCTCTAGTTTGGTAAGGTGTTATAAAGAAGTTTTTACCTGCGGAACCCCCTTGCTGTGTTACATCATTTAGTGCATTTGTAAAGATGTCTAAATCTTGCGCCCCGTTAATCTCACTGCGAATACGACTTATATAAGATGTGGCTCCTTTAGGCCGCCACTCTATATTGCCTCGCCAACCGTAATCTGAGGTTTCCGTGCAACAACAAGGAGGGAATGGGCTACAAATTTCAGAGTTTTCCCCTTTAAATTTCACTTCTTTTATGCGCACATTCGCCTTGATGTCGGCCCATTGCGCCTGCGCATTACCTATGCACAACATCATTACAAGTATGGCAATAACATGCCTTGCACACTTTGCAGCAAAAGGCATATTGCTGCATGCAGCGGTTGTTTTAGCAAGGCTATTTCGCAATAGAATAAGCGCATCCACAGCATCTAAATTTTTAAGTTCTAGCAAACTTTTTAAGCCTTGCCAATATTTAGCTCGGCCGGGCCTAAATGCTAAATTGTTAAATCGTAATTTTGGTTTTTGTTTCATGTTATTAGTTATTGATGTTTAAATTTTGTTTGTTTGTATAATGTTTATATTGAAATGCTTTTTTGTTTTTTGGGTAATTTTTTTGCCATTTCAGTAGCGTTATTTGCTATCATTTTCTGCTCTTTTTTTTCATTTTTTGCAATTGTAAATAAAAAAAAGATGCAAATTTGCAATGTGGGATGGGAGGCCCTTAATCTGGGATAGAAACATAAAAAAAATGTTAAAAGTCACTTTTCGGCTAAATTTTATCCAAAAATGCGCTTGCGGAATTTGTAGTTAAAATTCCAAATTGATAGTGCTTTAAAAATTAAATTACTCAAAAAAGAAAGGGATTAAGTTCAAATGAACTTAATCCCTTTCTGCACACTAACCTAAATTATTTGGTCTTTTTGGTACCGTATAAAACAGGTAGTACTTTTTGTTTCCTGTTATTTTAACAATAAAAGAAAGTTCAAATTTAAATTAATCATTCAACTTTACCATTCTGTGAATAGCTTGCTCTCCGCTTTCATTCAATACTTTAACAATGTATGTGCCTGTGGCAAAATCGTTGCCAATAGTAACATTTGTGTTGGTATTTATTTGCTCGTTCCAAACTAAATTACCCACCATGTCAAAAATTTGAACTTGTGCTTTATCACTTTTTGATGATTGGATAAACAAGGTAGCTTGCTGATTAAAAGGGTTAGGATAAACATTGACAGTGGAAATATTTTCATTCAATATTTCTGCAGCATTCATCTCTTCGGCTTCAAATCCTTCTCTGCTGCCACTCACAAAACCAATTGTGCAAGCACTTCCATAAGTTCCAACTACACCTGATATTGTAGCCCTTACTTTAATACTATATTGTCTATTGTTTTGCATAGCAGGTACCACTGTATTGAACACTAAATTCATAGTTGTTCTTGATTGCACACTTACAGCGTTGGTTGTTAAATCAGTAATTTCAAACTCATATAAAGTTGCCCCATTTACTGTGTTAGCGACTACTAAACCAGTACTAAAGTTAAAATTAAGTTTACCACAATCACTGGTTCTTAAGTTTGTAGTTGGTACTCCGCAAGTTGCTGGATTGCAAATGAAACCAATGGTACAAGGAGTTCCAAATGTTCCCCATGTGGTGCTTATTCTTGCTCTAACACTTATTTTATATTGTGTTCCCCAAGTTAACGCAGGCACTGTGCTAAAAGTAAGTCC
>CAIKXD010000293.1 GCA_903831265.1 uncultured Bacteroidota bacterium | reverse complement strand
TGCAAGCTAGGCTACGATTTTAAGCATTATATTTTATTTAATCATTATTTAATCTAGAATTTTATTCCTTTCCACACTTACATTACAACAATGGCAAATTCAATGCAAAAGACGTCTGCTATAAAAAGTTAAATGGAGCTTATAACACATCAAAACAATCTTCAATTTATACAAATCATAAAACCCCTATACAAGCGTAATTTGTATCTGTTGATAGATAAGTTTCTGTTTGGTCTTGCATGGTGGTTACTTTCCAATACAGGAACTGATAAGAAAAAACAACTCCGAAAACCCTTGATTTTGCTGAGTTTATTCATTTTTTCGAGCAACAAATGAGCAACTACTCATCAGATTTCGACTTTGTTGAGTTACAAGTGAGCAACAAAAAAGAACGACAAAACAAAGATAAAATAAATTTTTGATACTTGTATTTTGTTGTCGTTTTTTTCTTTTTGTTGCATTAAAATCACTTCCCATTTTCTACCCTTAAAATGTGCAAATTTTAACCACATGAGCCAATGAGCTTTTGATTATTTGAGTTTATTTTTTCAAAGAAATAATTTCGATTTACCAGTCACTTAAAATCTTATTTTGTCCATACCCGTCTAAACTTCCGTTCCAATATGTACCATTCTGTTCGGAAGCTTTTTCATTTCAAATAATGATTTTACTTTAGTGCACTATGGATGCAAACAACTCAAAAAGTATCACCAATGAGATGCTCATGGAACAATTCATGGAAATGAAATCCATGATTGCCAATTTGCATTCTGAGATTGAAAGTCTAAAGAATCCAGTTGATTCCTTTTTGACAAAATGGATCGATACATTTGAAGCCATGCGCATGCTTCGTGTCAGCCGTCGTACCATTGACAACTACATCAAAGCAAAGAGACTCACCCCGGTGAGAATTAATAAACGGAATCACTTTGCGGTATCAGAAGTTAAAGGCTTATTATACGTACCAGAACCGCCCAAAATTAAAAGCTACCAGGAAGACATTCGTTCAATGCTGCAACAGGTAGCAAAAATGGATGAGATTGGTGAGGATTGGTAGTTGTTGCATGAATTTTTCCTTTTTTTGCATGCAATTCAAAAAATATCTGTACTTTTGTATCAAAGAAATGAATTTGCTCCGTCAACATATCAAGCAGGGTGAGGTATATCGCCGTTCTGACCTGGAATATTATTCCACGGCAATAGATAGGCATTTGGCTCAATTAACCAAAGACGGAACATTGGTAAAATTAAACCAAGGATTGTATTACGCGCCCAAACAATCAAAATTTGGGGCTGTTCCACCGGATGACCGCCAAGTAGTAGAAAGTTTTCTGAAGGACGAAGATTTTCTTTTGGTATCCCCAAATAGTTTTAATTCATTAGGACTAGGCCTAACACAACTTTACAATTCCACATGGGTATATAACCATAAGCGCAAAGGCGAATTTCAACTGAATGGAAAGACATTTGAATTCAAACTAAAATCCTCTTTCCCTAAAAATATCTCAAGAGAATATTTGCTCGTTGATTTATTAAACAATTTGGATAACCTAGCAGAAGACCAAACACAAGCCTTAAATAAATTGCCAAATAATGTACGTAGTTTTAATGCTGATGCTTTGATGAAGGCTACTCAACAATATGGAACAGGCAAAACAAAGCGCACTTTAAAATCAATAGTTAGAAACGTACTCCAGCATGCTTGATTTCATACATAATGACCCTGAATTCAAAGAGCTTCTCTCCATTGTATCTACCAAAAAAGGTATTGATATTACATTGGTTGAGAAGGATTATTGGATCATGCATGCATTGTACTCATTGCAACAACAGGGAATTGAGTTTGAATTGAAAGGAGGAACGTCATTATCCAAAGGCTATGGATTAATTCATAGATTTTCAGAGGACATCGACATTCACATTCGTACAAATTTTGGTTTACCCATTGAAGGGAAAGAAGACAAATCACAAGTAAAAACGGCACGCAAAGAATTTTATGATGTGTTTGCAAAATCGCTTTCGATAAATGGGATCAAAGAAATTGTTAGAGACCATGAATTTGATGACAAAGAAAAATTCCGAAGTGGAGGAATAAGACTCTACTATGAAAGTTATACCCCTACGTTGGAAGGGCTGAAAGATGGGATTTTATTAGAAGCTGGATTCGACACCGTAACACCCAATAGCCCCATCGATATCTCT
Organism: uncultured Bacteroidota bacterium; assembly: GCA_903831265.1. Classification (GTDB taxonomy): domain Bacteria; phylum Bacteroidota; class Bacteroidia; order UBA4408; family UBA4408; genus CAIKXD01. Next base: position 1,282 of record CAIKXD010000293.1, on the reverse strand, counting down.
TCTTGGATTTGGGAACACCTTATTTCAATAGGAGCACACATCAATTACATAAACAATACTGCAACAGGCGTACAATGCTATCATCCAGGTTACACCCTAGTTGAAAAACTTCAAACAATAGTTCGCAAATATCGCAACAGAGATAACCCTGGAGCTTCTGATGATAAAAACTTCATGCGCCAATATTATGACGTTTTTTGCTTGCTTGGCAATTCTGATATAAAGGCTTTCATAGGAACTCCTGAATATTTAGCACATAAAGCAGCTAGAATCAAAGGTGCTGACAACCAAATACCACTTCGCGAACATCCTGCGCTTTTACTAAGCGATTTAGAGATAAGAGAATCATTTCAAAATCGTTATGAATCAACTTCCAAGCTTTATTATAATGGGCAACCAGATTTTAAAGATATTTTGGCAAGAATACAATTGCATTTGAATCGGTTGTAAAAGGGTTTCAACGGTTGAGTAGCCTTTATCATCATGATTTGAAGTTATTGCAAAAAATGCAACAACTCTGTTTAAAATTACAAAAGAGAACTGCAAAACCATATGCATCGGGCCTTTAGACCATTTCGTTGACGTCACCAAAATGGTCAAAATCGGTTCAGAATCATTTGCACATACCAATTCTAAAATTCAAAAGAGATTTTTTGCGATAAGTAGCGGTTTCCAATACTTTTCGCAAATTTTTTCTATTATACCTGAGCTATTTAGCGAAATTTATGGCGAATTCAAAAAGGGGTTAAAAACTTTGGTTATCAATACTTTGCAATTCATTCATTAGTATCTGACGACTTTTTTTGGCGAAATTCTGGCGAATTATAACTTGTTCCTAAGAATGTTTAATATCGGGTTGATTAGCCTTTACCATCATGATCTGAAACATTGCAATAAATGCAACAGCTAGATTGAATTTAATTGAAACAATGCAAGCGTTGAATCTAACTATTTGCTGATGCGTGATACGGTATGATACGCAAATATACGATACCGATACTGCAATCTTGCTTGTGTTTGCCCATCCCTAACTAACTCTCCCAATAAGAATAGCACAATTCTATATCGGAAAACAAGCCAAACTAATTCCATACAAAAAACAAGGAATTTACATGTTGAAATATTAATTCTTGTTATTATCTTTAGTTTGTTATTTTTGTATTAAAATAGACAAGTCGGAGGAAGTTATGGAGAATCTGTTTGGAACTAAAATTAGGTCTTTACGCGAAGCAAGTGGAATACTTCAACGCCAGGTAGCATATCATTTGGATATTGACTCACC
>CAIKXD010000292.1 GCA_903831265.1 uncultured Bacteroidota bacterium | reverse complement strand
TAAATTTTTTGTTGATTTGGGGCTCTACTCCTACAGCATTTATCTCTTCCACAAAGTAATTTTAGGCTTATTTTTCTTTACGCTGCTTGGTAAATTACCACAGTTAAATACAGCATTTGATTTACTAATGATTTTAAGCTGCGCCTTGCTTACTTTTATGTTTTCTAAATTTATTTTTAATTATTTTGAAAAAAAGTTTATTACTTTAGGCCATCGATATAAGTATTAAAAGTCAACAATAACAGGGGTTTTTATGTTGCATTAACATTGCTGCATTAAATTGTTAACAAAATAACTCTGAAAAACATTTGCGTATTAAAAAATCATTAATATATTTGCAACTATTAAACCGTAAACAATTATTTAAATTTATATATCATGAACAAACGTAACTTTTTATCTGCAGCACTTCTTACAGGAATGATGATTTTATCTGCAACTGCATTGTTCGCATTACCTCCAAATGCAACCCCAATTGATGGTGGTTTATCTTTGGTTTTAGGTTCTTGCGCTATATACGGTGCTAAGAAGATAAGAGACTCTCGCAAGAAGAACTAATTTCTGATATAATAGAAATTCAACCTCCTTTCCAAAAGAAAGGAGGTTTTTTAGCGTGTATATATACCTAAGAATTTTTTACAATTACTTTGCCAAAGAAGCCGATACAAAAGGGTATTTTTTAAATCGTATTTTTATCTTTGCGCTCCTATAAACCACAACTATGTCGCAACTTATTGAATGTGTTCCTAATTTTAGTGAAGGAAACGACCTCCAAATAATTAATCAGATTACTGCTGAAATAGAAAAAACTGAAGGTGTAAAACTGCTCAACGTTGACCCCGGAAAAGCTACTAATAGAACCGTTGTAACCTTTGTGGGCAACCCAAATGCAGTAATTGAAGCTGCATTCAAGGCAATAAAAAAGGCCGGAGAACTTATAGATATGAGCAAGCATAAGGGCGAACATCCAAGAATGGGTGCCACTGATGTATGCCCGCTTATTCCCATAAGTAACATAAGCATGGAAGAAACGGCAAAATATGCTCAGTTACTCGCTAAAAAAGTTGGCACAGCGTTAAACTTACCAGTGTATTTATATGAAGAGGCGCAGCCAAACAAAAGTAGAAATAATTTAAGTATTATAAGAGCAGGTGAATACGAAGGTTTTTTCAAAAAAATAAAACAAGCTGAATGGCAGCCTGATTTTGGACCGAATGAGTTTGATGCTAAAAGAGGAGCTACTGTTATTGGCGCGCGCGATTTCTTAGTAGCTTACAATGTAAATTTAAATACTACCTCCACAAGAAGGGCCAATTCTATAGCCTTTGACGTGCGTGAAGCAGGACGTGTTAAAAGAGAGGGCGATCCAATTACTGGCAAAATAGTAACTGATGCATTAGGTAATCCGGTAAATATACCGGGTACATTAAAATCGGTAAAAGCAATTGGTTGGTTTATCGAAGAATATGGCATTGCTCAAATATCAATGAATCTTACCAATATTAACATTACTCCTGTGCACATTGCATTTGATGAAGTTTGCAAAAAGGCCAATGAAAGAGGAATTAGAGTAACCGGCTCAGAGATTGTTGGATTAATTCCATTAAAAGCAATACTTGACGCAGGTAAATACTTCCTCGAAAAACAGCAACGTTCAACTGGTGTTTCTGAAAAAGAACTAATAAAAATAGCAGTAAAATCGATGGGTTTAGATGAGTTATCTCCATTTAATCCTGATGAGAGAATTATCGAATACATTTTAGAAGATAAACTCTCGAGCCATTTGGTAAATATGTCATTGAACGACTTTGCAGATGAAACAGCTTCTGAAAGCCCAGCACCCGGAGGTGGATCTATATCTGCGTATGTTGGTGTATTAGGGATTTCGTTGGGTACAATGGTAGCAAATTTATCTTCACATAAAAAAGGATGGGATGCACAATGGAAATACTTTGGCGATTGGGCTTTAAAAGGTCAAGATCTTAAAAAAGAAATGCTCCGTTTGGTTGATGAAGACACTTTGGCTTTTAATAAAATTATGCTTGCCTTTGGCCTTCCAAAAGGATCTGACGAAGAAAAGAAAATTAGAACAGCCTCTATACAAGATGCAACAAAATACGCTATTCTTACCCCATTTAAAGTAATGCAATTAGCTTATCAAAGTATGGAGTTAATGAAAGAAATGGCAGAAAAAGGAAATCCAAACTCTGTTACAGATGCTGCAGTTGGTGCACTTTGCGCAAGAACCGCAGTTATTGGTGCTTTTATGAATGTACGTATCAACGCTTCTGGATTAAGTGACAAAGAATTTATTCAACAAATAATGAATGATGGTGAACAAATACAAGACAAGGCCATTAAACTTGAACAAGAAATTATAGCCATAACGAATTTAAAAATTGCGCAGAATTAATCAAAAAGTAATATTTATCTCCAATATTATTAACTTAATCTAGTTTTAATTTTATAAAGTCAAATAAATTTAAATTGCATCTATTTTTTTTTAATTTTGCTTACAAATTAACCGCAGTGAAAAATCATTTAATCATATTTTCCTTCATTATACTTGCCTTAACATCTTGTAAAAAAGATGGAGGTTGGGATACTCCTTTAAATGGAACTTGGGAAGAGGTGACTAACAACAATACCAGAGCCTTGCCTTCGAACTGTAATTTAGTTTTTGAAGACGGAGTAATGATTATATGCAATGAATCATTAGGAAAAGATTTAAACCAAGACTCTCGCGTTTTCGCGCAAAAAGGTCAAATTTGGATTAGTTATCGATTATCTTTTAGAAAACACGAAGAATATCGATACGACTATCAGTTTGAAGGAGAATACCTATGGATTATGGAAGAAACAAGCGAACATGTTGGCACTATTGTGCAAAATACCAATGCCAAAAAGTATCGCAAACGCTAATTCCCATTAGTTTACTTTCAATGATCATTTCCTCTTTTTAAAGTCTTATATTTGTTCCGTTGTTGTATAAGATACACTTCTGATATTTTAAAGCAATGTGGCCCGATTTTATCTCTTTTAGGTGGTTAGATGTAATTGACATTATTTTGGTGTCGGTTTTGCTTTATCAATTATATAAACTGGTAAAAGGTACAGTGGCAATAAGTATATTTACCGGTATGCTCAGTATTTATTTGTTATGGCTTATTGTAAAGGCTTTACAGATGCAATTATTAGGTACTATATTGGGTCAATTTATTGGTGTTGGTGTTATTGCCCTTATTATAGTTTTTCAGCAAGAGTTACGTAAGTTTCTTTTGTTGGTTGGCAACACTGGTTTCTTTCCAAAAATATTTACCTCCGATGGTTTGTTTAAGTTAAGTGATGTTCGTAAAAAAAATGATTTAGATATTGCAGCGATTGTTAAGGCTTGTAAAATGATGTCGCAAAGTAAAACAGGTGCAATTATTGTGCTTGCCCGACAGAGTAACCTCAGCTTTTATTATAACACCGGAGAAAGTATTCATGCAGCGGTTTCGCAAAGATTAATTGAAAGTATTTTTTATAAAAATAGTCCTTTGCATGATGGTGCCATTATAGTTGAAAACAATGAAATTATTGCTGCTCGTTGCGTACTTCCTATTTCTGAAAACAGCAACTTCCCGGCCAATTTAGGAATGCGCCACCGTGCTGCCCTTGGAATAACCGAAAGTACTGATGCTATTGCCATTGCTGTATCAGAACAAACAGGAGAAATTGCTTTGGCAAAAGAAAATGATCTTCAGTTGCATCTTAGCCCAGAGATGCTGCGAGAACATCTAGAAAAAATATGGAAGAGTTAATTTTTTAGGTCAATTACCTAGATTATAATCAATGCCCTTTCAATATCCCTTTTTCAATGTCAAAAAAAGCGGCTGGTTTATGAGTGGCTCCAATGGCTTCTGCCATTCTATTTCGATGCGTGTCGGTAATAAAAATTTGCCCAAAATTATCGCTGCTGATATGTTGCATGATAGCATTTAAACGCGCTTCATCCAATTTATCATACACATCATCAAGTAATAAGATGGGTTTTTTTTCTTTAATGGCTGCAATAAAAGCATATTGGGCCAATTTTAAGGCTACTAAAAATGTTTTTTGCTGACCTTGCGAAGCAAATTTCTTTACCGC
>CAIKXD010000291.1 GCA_903831265.1 uncultured Bacteroidota bacterium | reverse complement strand
TTACAGCGCTAGTTTTTGCATTTAGAAATAAAATAAACCTGCATATTGTATTTAAGTTTTTAAAACAGTTTAGTATTCTGTTTATAATGCTTGCCTTTTTTGCTTTGCTCAATGAATTTTTAATAAAAGATATTGCCAGATATACAAGGCCTTCTCATGCATTTGTTTTTGAACATGTAACGCATCAAATTTCAATAGATAGTTTTTACAAGTTAAGCATTTCTGACCGACAAATTATTTTGAAACAAATGATAGATTCTAGCTCATACTTGAAACAAAGTGTTAATCCAAAGGTGCTTTCGCATTGGGTTGAGGAAGCTGGCTATTCATTTCCAAGCGGACATACTTTTAATGCTTTTTTATTAGCCACAGTGCTTTCATTTTCCATTAAACGAAGTAGAAAAATACATTTAAATAAATATTATTTTGTACCTTTTATTTGGGCCACAGCCATTGGTGTTTCTCGTGTTGCAATTGGCGCTCATGCTCCTGTTGATGTAACCTTTGGCGGAGCTATGGGTATTTTCTTTGGCGCACTGCTATTGTATTTCGAAACTTCGAGAAATATTATTTTACATCGAAAGCATTAGAAAATAAAAACGGTTGCCAGTGATGTTGACAACCGTTAAAATAATGCCAATTGCATTTATTTTAGTCCAACTAAAAAATAAATATGCAATGGTTAATGCCGATACTACTTGAAATTAGTACAATAAGGCCTGCTGCAATTGGACTAAATTAAAAGTGTAATCGGTATAAATGATGTATTGAACTTATTTAGCTTAAAATAGCTCTCGAAATCACAATCTTTTGCACTTCAGTTGTTCCTTCGTATATCTGAGTAATTTTTGCATCACGCATCAAACGTTCTACATGGTACTCTTTAACATAACCATAACCACCATGCACCTGAACAGCTTCTGTAGTAACCCACATGGCTACTCTAGAAGCAAATACTTTGGCCATCGCACTTGCTGTTCCGTAATCACCATGGCTGTCTTTAAGGGCAGCAGCCTTTAAGCATAATAAACGTGCAGCTTCAATTTCAGTAGCCATATCAGCTAATTTAAATTGTATAGCTTGATGCTCAGAAATTAATTTACCAAAAGCTTTTCTTTCTTTTGAATAGGCTAGTGCCAGCTCGTACGCTCCGCTTGCAATACCTAAAGCTTGCGCAGCAATACCAATACGGCCGCCACTTAATGTTTTCATGGCAAACTTAAAGCCGAAACCTTCTTCACCAACTCTGTTGGCTTTTGGCACCTTTACATCTGTAAACAATAAAGAATGTGTATCTGAACCTCTAATACCCATTTTGTTTTCTTTAGCTCCTATCTCAAAGCCCGGCATACCACGCTCCACTATTAAACAATTGATTCCTTTGTGACCTTTAGCCACATCGGTTTGAGCCATTACTAAATAAACTGATGCTGAACTTCCGTTTGTTATCCAATTTTTTGTTCCATTTAATAAATAATGGTCGCCCATGTCTATTGCAGTGGTTCTTTGTGATGTAGCATCAGAACCAGCTTCTGGCTCACTTAAGCAAAAAGCACCAATAATTTCACCTTTGGCAAGTGGAACTAAATATTTTTGTTTTTGTTCTTCGTTAGCAAACTCCTCTAATCCCCAGCATACAAGCGAGTTATTTACGCTCATAACCACACTGGCCGATGCGTCTACTTTTGAAATTTCTTCCATGGCCAATACATAGGAGATTGTATCTAATCCTCCTCCACCATATTTGGGATCTACCATCATTCCTAAAAATCCTAATTCGCCTAATTGTTTCATTTCGGCAGCAGGAAATTTTTGGGTTTCATCGCGCTCTATAACGCCAGGTTTCAGCACATCGTTAGCAAAATCGCGTGCTGCTTTTTGTATCATTAAATGTTCTTCTGTTAATTCAAAATGCATGATATTTGGTTTAATTTTTTAAGGAAACAAACGTAATCTATTTTGGTTTAATAACAAAATTGACTTAATTGTTAATATAATGTGCCAATGAAGCAATTTGCTAATGTGCCAATGAAATAATATAAATTAATTTGACCCTAATGATTCCAATGAAACAATTAGAATATGTTTTAAGTGGGCGTTGCAATCTGATACCTTTTCGTTGTTCATTTGACTACAATTGGTTAAATTTTAAGCAACAGTTATTAACGTAATTTTACCACGAATAAACGTATCCCACAGAAATGCCGCTGCTCCAAAACAATATTTTTTTGTTTGATGATTTTACTGAAGCGTAGCTTCTTTGCACTGCGCCATTTACTCTTAAGGCGGCTTTTTTTGTAAAATTATATTTTATGCCAGCCGCCCAATCAGAAGCCGAGAAAACCTGTTTGGCACCAATATTTTCGGTAACCAATTTATTTGATTCAATACGATTGTAATTGTAGGTCAATTCTTCTTGATAAATATTGAAACAAAAGGTTTTGTTGATTCCAAAGAAACTAAAAAACTTCAATTTTTTTTTGCCTGCTGTAAACACCACTCTCAAAGGCACATTAATTGAATTAAAAACGGTACGATAAAAGGTTGACAAGCTACTTTGGTTTTTTTGACGAACTTCTGGTATATTCTCATTGGTAGCAAAATCTACTGTCATAATTTTCCTGCAAAGTTCGGCACCACCTTCAAAACCCCAATGTTTATTATTTTGCCATCCTATCATTTGGGCATACCTGTAACCTAAATTGCCTTTTTGATTAATATAGTAGTGTTCCCAATTGTGATGTTTGCCAGATTCATCAGGTCTAATTTTAATGGTGATGAAGCAAAAGTCAGGTGAAATTGAACTTACACTGTATAAACCTCTGTTGGGTTTACAATACAAGGTATCTATTGTTTTGGCCTTTGCATTGTAGGGATAGGAAATAATTAAAATAATAAGCAAGCAACTTAGCGCACAATTCTTAAACATTTTTCAAATCAAATCAATTATTTTAAGGAATCAAAATTTAATTGAACAAGTTGCATTTATTTCTTTTAAGGAATGAATTAGTTAACTTACTTTGCATCTTTATGAAAGTCAATTAATGAAAGTTAAAACAGTATATTTTTGTCAGAATTGCGGTGTGCAATCGCCCAAATGGCTTGGTAAATGCCCGAGTTGCAACGAGTGGAACACTTACGTTGAAGAAGTAGTGCAAAAAAATGAACCAAGTGCAAGTAATGCAATATCAAAAACATCTTATCATAAAAAAACTACCGATGCAGTTTTAATTCATGAAATAGGAGAGCAAACAGAAGCACGCATAGATATTATTGATAAAGAATTATCGAGGGTTTTAGGAGGTGGCATTGTTCCCGGGTCACTGGTTTTATTTGGAGGTGAGCCCGGTATAGGAAAGTCTACTTTAATGTTGCAATTGGCCTTGCAGGAGCACAATTTAAAAGTACTTTATGTATCAGGCGAAGAAAGCGAACAGCAAATAAAAATGCGCGCTTCACGCATTGGTTTGCAAAACAAGCATTGTTATATTTATACAGAAACATCTACCACCAACATTATCGCAAAAACAGATGAGATACAACCACAGTTAATTGTAATTGACTCTATCCAAACCTTATTTTCTCCAACTATGGAGTCTTCGCCAGGAAGTGTTTCACAAATTAGACAATGCGCAGCCGAACTTATGAAATTGGCTAAAGAGTCCGCTATTCCTGTGTTTTTAATTGGTCATGTTACTAAAGATGGTAGCTTAGCTGGTCCAAAAGTGCTTGAACATATTGTGGATACAGTATTGCAATTTGAAGGCGAAAGAAATCATGTGTATCGATTATTGCGCACCACAAAAAATAGATTTGGAAGTACCAATGAATTAGGCATTTACGAGATGCAAGGAACGGGTTTAAGAGAAGTAAATAATCCGTCAGAAATACTAATCACAGCCAGAGAAGAGTCAGTAAGTGGTGTGGCAATAGCGGCCACATTAGAGGGTTTACGGCCAATGCTAATTGAAACACAAGCATTGGTAAGCACAGCCGCTTATGGTACTCCACAGCGTTCTGCTACAGGGTACGACTTAAGAAGATTAAGTATGCTACTAGCAGTGCTCGAAAAAAGATGTGGCTTTAGGTTAGGGGTAAAAGATGTATTTTTAAATATTGCAGGAGGGCTAAAGGTGGAAGATCCAGCAATAGATTTAGCACTTGTTTGTGCTATACTATCGTCTAATGAAGATATTGCCATTGATGCCACCATCTGTTTTGCAGGTGAAGTTGGATTGAGTGGTGAAATAAGGCCTGTAAATCGCATAGAACAGCGCATTGCTGAAGCAGAACGTTTAGGCTTTGAACAAATTTTTATTTCAAAATATAATAAATTGTCGGCCGACCATGTTAGTGCAAAAATTAAAATTGTACAGGTAGCTAAAATTGAAGAAGCATTCACACATTTATTTGGATAAAATATGATCGCTATTGAAGAAACTTTAGTGTCGGACGACATTATTAAAAAGGCATTTGTATGTAATCTTAATGCTTGTAAAGGCGAATGTTGCGTGGCAGGTGACAGCGGTGCTCCGCTTGAAAAAGAAGAAATTAAAATACTAAAAGATATATTTCCTAAAATAAAAAGCTATATCCCTGCCGAAGGAATTGCAGCAATTGAAGCCCAAGGTGTTAATGTGATTGACGAAGATGGTGATGATGTTACTACACTTGTTGATGGAAATAAGCATTGTGCGTTTGTATATTTTGATGAAACAAAAACAGCGAAATGCAGTATTGAGAAAGCCTATAATGATGGAGTGGTTGATTTTAAAAAACCAATTTCTTGTCATCTGTATCCTATAAGAGTAAACCACTATAAAACATATACTGCAGTAAACTACCATATTTGGGAGGTTTGCAATGATGCCTGTATTTTAGGACGACATTTAAAAGTGCCTATATATGAATTTTTGAAAGAGCCTTTAATCAGAAAATTTGGAGAGAATTGGTACAATCAGCTGAAGCTGGTGGCTAATGAAATGGACAAAAAATAAACTGTTATTTTTATACTAAGGTATATTAAGATTAAGGCTCTGGATTTTTTAAAGTAAAAAAACAGTGTATTTAAAATGCATTCTTAGATTTTTTACAATACCATTTTTTTTAGTTTTATTGTGAATTTTAAAATTGAAAATCAAATCAAAAAATGAATATTTATGCTTTAATTATTCTGTAACAGAATTAAAGAATTGTAATGCTTAAAAGATTTAATATTAATTGATGTAATTTTGTATTTCATAGTTTAAAAATTTTATTGCTTATGAGGATAATATTTATTTATCTAAGTTTAATGTTGCTGTTAATTATTGAGTCTTTTGCTGTTACCTCGGATTCATTGGTATATTTTAATGATTTAGCTTTTAAAAATGATACCGATAAAGTTGCTTTTGTAAATTTTATAAGCAAGAAAAATGAGACGGCATTGCTTCAATTATACTTAAAAAGTGTTGAACAAAAAAGTCTTGATAGCTCCAATAACATAGCATCAATAATTAATAAGTTTGTTGAAAAGATAAGT
>CAIKXD010000290.1 GCA_903831265.1 uncultured Bacteroidota bacterium | reverse complement strand
CTGGCATTTTTACCCTCATCACCCAAACACCCACACATACTAAAATAAAGGCAAACAAAGTTCCAATACTGGTCATTTCTCCTACAACCCTTGCAGGTACAAATGCAGCAAATAAACTTACAAAAAGCATAAATAGTAAATTGCTTTTTGCAGGTGTTTGTGTTTTGGGATTAACAGAAGAAAATATTTTTGGTATTAAACCATCTTTACTCATACTAAAGAATACCCTTGACTGACCCATCAGCATTACTAAAATTACGGAGGCATATCCAGCAAGTATAGCAAGAATAATTGCACGGTTTAACCATGGATAGTCTGGCTGAATAGCTCCACTTGCATCAGCAGTTCCCATATGATCTATAGCTATAGCTACCGGTGCTATTCCATCTTTGCCGGCAAAAGTGGTATAGCTAGTTACACCTGTCATTACATGCGCAAATAAAATATACAATACTGTACAAATAGCCAATGAACCTAAAATTCCCCAAGGCATATCCCGCTTGGGATTTTTTGCTTCCTGCGCTGCCGTACTTACCGCATCAAAACCTATGTAGGCGAAAAATACAATGGCCGCTGCTCTTATGATTCCACTAAAACCAAATTCTCCAAACGTGCCAGTGTTATCGGGAATATAAGGGGTGTAGTTGTCATTGTTTATATATTTCCAGCCAAGAAAAATAAATACTAAAACTACCGTAATTTTTAAACCTACAATTACGGCATTTACATTCGCACTTTCCTTGGTGCCTTTCATTAGTAATAAGCTCATTAAAACAATGATAAATACAGCCGGTAAATTGATGATTCCCCCATCCCATGGCCCTACTGTAAGGGAATGCGGTAAAAAGATATCAAAGCCCTCCAGGAATTTTACCAGGTACCTGCTCCAGCTGATGCCAACTGTAGCAGCTCCTACTGCATACTCTAAAACAAGATCCCAGCCAATGATCCAAGCAATAAATTCGCCCATAGTTGCATAGGAATAAGTGTATGCACTTCCGGCAACCGGTATCATAGATGCAAATTCGGCATAACACAATCCTGCAAACAAACAACCCAATGCTGCCACTATAAATGAAATGGTAATGGCAGGCCCTGCATGATTTGCTGCGGCCATACCAGTGATAGAAAATAAACCTGCTCCAATAATGGCACCGATTCCCAAAGCAATTAAACCCCAAGCTCCAAGTGTACGCTTTAAAGTGTGACTACCGGTTTCCTGGGCTTCCATCATCAGAGACGCCATAGGTTTTCTTACAAATAAACTCATATAGTTAGTTGGTTTTAAAAATTATTATTCTGGAAAAATAAGCAATAAATTTATAAAACAGCGACCATTGATACTTTTTCAGTATAAATATGTTATTTTATTTGCTGAGAAACAATTATTAATGAAATGGAAAGTCACATTATAATTTTCTACCAAAGATGATCTAATTGATTTTGAATGAAAGATTAATTGTTTATTTGCACATGGAATTATTAGAAATAACTTTCAGAGATTTAATAAACCCCGAATTTTATATT
>CAIKXD010000289.1 GCA_903831265.1 uncultured Bacteroidota bacterium | reverse complement strand
TAATAGCAAATTATGAAAACAGAAAAAATAAACGACAGAAAAGAGTATAATGAAGTAATGCAACGTATTGAAAAAATACTTCAAAAAACCACTAAAAATCAAGGATTTGACAAGCTTCCTGTAAAAGTGAAAGCAGAACTAAAGCAGCTTTCGTTAATGGCAGAAAACTATGAAGATAGCATTCCATTAATGCCAATTAAATCGCCAACTACAATAACTGAAATGATTAGGTATAAAATGTTTGAAATGAATTTAAAACAAAAACAACTAGCTAAGATGTTGGAAGTAAGCGAAGCTCGTATATCAGAACTACTAACAGGCAAAAGAAAAATAAATATGGAGTTAGCTAAAAAACTACATTCTAAATTACATATTGATGCGAATTTTATACTTGATGTCGCTTAGTTTTATATCGCTACTGTTGTTATCACTAATAATTATTTTGTAAATCATTTAAAATATTTGGGCGCGTCCGACAACTGGCGGAACGGGCTTTACGCTTCAATCTTTTGCAAAAAAACTTGCAAAAGGATTTACGCTCCAATCCCTCGTGCAAGTTTAATTTAAACTAATCATATTAAATCAGTGTTATCTGCGTTCTATTATTTTTTAATCACGGATTACAAATCCGCGACAACGAGGTTAAAAAGCTCTAACAGCACGAACGCTGTATGTGTCAGTTTTGTTTGGAACGTAGATGGAATTTATGAAATTAGTGGGCAAAGCGTAGGCCTCTCCATTGCTAAAAATAAAGTTCCAACCGTTTTGCGAACTGTATTCCGAACTACTATAATAGGGGTTCGGACCAAAGCTCCCTTGACCTGATTGATGCAAATTAACATACATCAAATTTAATTCAGCAATAGATGGTAAAAACCAATCACTTTGGCCACCTAAACTTAAATTAGAGCATAGTTCGGAAGCATTGGCGCCGGGGCAACCGGTAACTATAAGGTTTGTATTACTTTCGCCACTACCTACCGCTAATTGTGTGCCCGGTATTGATGTACCATAACAACCCCAATCAATACCAGTGCTTTGGTCGGTTGGGGCAGCCTCTAAATATTGCCAACCTCCTATAGTATTACCTTTATCATAAAACACTAAACCGCCACCCGGACCAGTTTGACCAACCGTTAATGTGGTAAAGGTAACCTCATTACCATAAGTGGATATATTATTTTCTGTAACTGCATAAGCTCGCGCATAATAAGTAGTATTGGCATTCAAAAAATTTGAAATAACAGCTGCACTTGGGTTAAATGGGTCAGGGTTATATTCAAAGTCAGTAACACAAGTAAATGTTCCAACACCTGAGCCAACCGTTATATTATTAGAATTTATAGTTGGGTTAGGCGAAGTAGAATATACAATGCCTCTTTGCATAATTTGGTTTCCATTGGCATTTGTTATGGTGCCTGCAAAACTTGCCTCATTACTTGTAATATTAGTTGCAGAAGCAGTAGTTATGGTAGGTAAAACTAAATTGCCTGTGCCACCGGTTGTGCCTGTTGCTGCGGCATTAACAATATATGGGTTTGCTTGTGTGCCTGTGCCTGTAATGGTTACATTAGAGCCGGCTTGTATATATACATTTGGGGTTGTACCACCAACAATACTTTCGGCAGTTTTTGCATGTAAGGCATAAGGCACACTTAATAATTGTGTAGTACCCATGGTTAAAAAATTAGTGCTGCCGTTTGCATCCATACCAACTTTTAAATAGTAGTTATCATTACTCCAATTAATAGCAGCCATGTTACCGCTTTGCACAGCGCCTGCACCAACTGTTAAATTAAATAAGCCAAAAGCATCAGTATTTACAAAATGGTTTTCTTGGTATTGCAAAGCACCCAATGCCGATGTTTTAACTATACCTATTTGTATACCAATGGTAGTATTGGCAATTGGCACACCGGCAGCGTTGCGTGCTACGGCGCTATAATTAAATGCATTGGGCGGCACTTGCGCAATTAATACATTGCTGATGCAAAAAGCAAAGGTTAAAAGTGTAAATAGTTTTTTCATAGTTTTATGGTTTAAATTTTATTGTTTAATTAATTTATAAGTTGCTAACGTAGTATTGGCATCATCTTTTAATACTAAAAAATAAGTACCCGCTTTGTAACTTGCTGTATTAATACCAATACGGTTACTCATACCGGCATATTTTTGGGTGCTCAATTGTTTACCCTGTAAATCAACTATATCAATAGTTACCCAGCTTAACTTGGTAGCTAAAATATCTACAAAAACTAATTCGGTAGTTGGGTTAGGGTAAACCTTTACATGTAGTAAATCTTTATTGGCTTCAGTTACTGATAGCACAGAGGTACTAACTGCTGCCCCCGATGTAAAACCATTACCTAATGTGTTACCGTTAGCATCAGTTTGCGCTAATACAACTAACTCGCCAACCGTAAAACTTAATGAGCCATTACTTTGTGTCATTTTTGTACCGCCACTGTTTACCGATTGAGGCGCAATGCTTTGGGCTGTTGCCAAGCTGCTCAGCATTGCACTTGCGGCAAACAAAGCCATAAATTTGGTGTTGTAGTTTGTCATTATTTTTATATTTAATTAGATTAAGAAACTTAATTGACAAACGAATGTACAAATTTTTACTTTAAACTACGTAAATAATAAAATGTTGGCGTTATTACCAACCGTTATTTTTACATCAGTTAATGGAACGCGGATGACACTGATAAAGCGGATGACGCAGATAAATAAAATTTTAAGATAAAATCATTTTAAATCCTATTTAAATCTGCGGTATCTGCGTTCTATTTTTTTTAATCACGGATTACAAATCCGCGACAACGAGGTTACGCGCCGGCAATAGATGGATTAAATTCCTTAGGCAAATAATAGTTCGCTCTACTTACTATTCCAAAACAAATTGTTTAGCTGCTATTTTTTTACCATTATCCAATACATTCAAAATATATTGGCCCTTAGCT
>CAIKXD010000288.1 GCA_903831265.1 uncultured Bacteroidota bacterium | reverse complement strand
TAATCAGGTTGATGCAGCAGCATGTCTATACTTTTGTAAAGTGTCAAATATCAAAAATAAAATACATGTTTTTACTCAAGAATAACTCACAGTTTTGTTTTGAACTAATTTTAAAACATGCAACTTTTTGAGTGAACCCTAGTTATTGAATAACTATCAGCAACATGTGTTGTTATCAATTTTACCTTTTGCGCTTGTAATTTTATAACTTTAAGCTTGGTAATATCAATTTCAACAAAATTTTGAGTGTTAAAATTTTCGGAAAGCTTTTTTATTGTACCAAGTCCTATAAATCCACCTTCGTTAGATATTACACCTTTTTTAACAAGTTCCTTTGTAGTGCCTGCTGTATAATAAGCCGTATTTAGTTTTTTATTTTTTTGAGTAGCTTCAGACTTAGCCACACTATACATTTTAATCATTGAGCCCAACTCATCATTAACATCGTTTAAATTACCTAATAACGAATAAATTTCTTTATCCTTTTCGGAAAGCATAGTTTCGAGGCCTAAAATAAAGTTTTCATAACCTGCTAAATTAGTAGTTGAGTTTGTTTTTAATTGCTCTTTTAATGAAAGTATTGTTTGCTTATTTTTTTTCATTAATAAATCGATGGCCTTTATGTTTTCGAGGATGGCTTTCTTTTCGTATTGACCTTTATGACCACTACTCATTTTTACCGACAATTGCTTATTTTTAACTTCTTCTAAATTTAATTGAATTTCGTTAAAGCCTTCCATAAATGATTTGATGAGTTGATCTCTTTCATTCAACTGCTTCACTAAATCTTTGTTTACAGCTGTAAGGCTATCGTTAAGCGCCTTGCTTTCTTCAAACTTATCATTACTGCATGCACTCCACATCAGTGATATTAATGCCAAAAACAGTACAAAAATCTTTTTCATTTTAATTTTTTTGCTAAGGTATAAATTTTTTAAAAATTAATTATGCATGAAAAATACAAGTAAAATACTTTACAAAACAACTATCTTACCTCGCTGAATTTCGGCCTGTTGATTCATCAATTTGTAGATATAAGCACCTTTATTTTCAATGAATACAACTGCTTTTTGAACATCAGCTTTTACTTCTGTTTGTTTCACCAATTTACCAGTGAGGTCGTAAATAAAAATTTGAGTTGGAGTCGTACTTTTAAAATTTCCCTCAAAGTAAATTATTCCTTCGTTGCTTGGATTTGGGTAACACTTAAATAATTGGTTGAATGGATTAAATTTATTTGCTATATTAATATTTGAACAATTACCCGGTATATTAGCATCTAGCCATTGTAAACGTAAGTTGATCCAATATTTAAGTGTATCTAATTCGGCATTGTAGGTAGTTGCAATTGGGCCAACTTCAGGCGCTTGGCCACTTACGCCCAACAAAGGCCACTTTTGAAAGTGACGAGCTTGAGCATTTTGAACCAAAGTTCTTATACTATCAATATAATTAAAAATGTTTGCTGTATCCAATAAACTTGCCCTAAAACCTTCGTATCTGCAACGTAATTCGTTATTAAAAGTAGTATCTTGTAATAAACGTACATAGTAGCCACACGAATAATTATCAGTTGGACAATCATTAATATGATGCGCCCATCCAGAACCGTCTGTACTCTCAAATATATTGCATCCAAACATATTTTTCCAAGCCCAATCAAAATCCCATACTGGGCCAGCCTTTAACTTACCACCATTCGAATACTTATCTTTATGAAAAAATACACTCTTTTTAAAGCCATCATTGCTTCTTGCTAATTCATTCACTAAAAAATAATCGATAAATGATTTTGTGTCTAAATACTTTCTGTATCCTAAGGCAGTATCTGCAAAATTAGGACTGTAAAGCGCATCTTCTAAACTATCAATAAATGAAGCTATGTAAGCTCTCTGCTGAATAGTAATTGAATCAGTCCCAGGTTCTTTGTACACAAAATGCACATCAAAAGTAGGATGATCTATTGGTGAATAATTAGACAAAAAACTGTTGTTAGCATCCCAATAATTTTGCTCTAAAATATAACCTCCCGTAAGGTCATCTCCAGTATTATCTAGTGAAGTTAATTTGGCAATATCAACCCTATTATTATCACGTTTAATTTTTTCGCCAAAAACATAAATACCTTTGTATGTGCTATCCACAAGCACTTCACACAAATGTGTTCTAACACTATAATTACCCATTTGGCCAAATATTTTGTAAGCAAGCGTGTTACGTATTAAAGATCTATCGTTATAGTTAGAGAGCAAAACCCAATCATTTTCGACAGGCATACCTAGTAAAGATACATTGTTATTTGCACCTGTTGATGTTCTTGTTTCAATGTTGTATGGCCTTTGCGGATAGCCAGAAGAAGTAGCCCCGCGTATTTCTATGCCAATATTTCCACTATATACATTTGAAAAATCAGTAACGTAAGTCATATTTCCAGGACCATTGTATTTAATATCCATGATGGCATTAATTTTTACATCCGGAATAATTTGCTGTCCTAAAGTATTAATCATTACCAAAGGAAGCTCAGTACTATCTAAGCTAATCGTACCTAAATCGGTGGCACATAAATTAAATGTACCAGTGGCTCCTCCATATCCAAAAACTTGCACAAATAGCGTTTTTCCGGGTGTTAAATCATATAATGAAAGTAAGGAATAATAGCCATTTCCTGCATCATCATCGCAGCCAAGATATTGTAAATTGAGACATGAGCTATCGCTTATCCATGCTGCAATGCCAGTATCATTAATATTACCGCTATCTGTTTGCAAACTTATATTACCCGATGGAGGAACAAGCATGCTAAGCCAAACATCACTTCCATTATAATTGGCACAACCAGCGTTAATGCCCGATCCTGGCGCATTAGAATTATCAAGCCAAACACATGTTACGGTATCCAAAGGCAAAGCAGTACAAGGATGATTTCCCGGAAAAATTATCGCATTACAATCTGCAACCGTATCAAAAATCTGACCTAACAAAGGAACCGGACCATCATTAAACAAAAGATTCCAATTTTGATTAAAAACCTCATAAGAGTTTTCATTCTCATAATCGCCTGGTGTATAAACCAACTCAATAGTATCGCCAGTGCACGCTTGAAAAATTGCAAAACTTCCATAAAGTTGAGCACTATAAACACCTACCGAATTGCTATTTACTAACACTTGCAAATGAGCACCATTCCAACCATCGCCATAGCTATCGTGCATACTAATTGTATAATCGCAGCATTGTGCCTTTAAGGCACTTGAATGAAAGATTAAAGACATTAAAGGCAATAAAAATAAGCCGTATTTAAGGCTAAAACGATTTAATATTGAACTCGAAGATTGCATATTTTAAAATGTGGTGATGGATATTTACTAAAAGCAAAGTTATTATTATTAGTGTTACTTGATTATAAGTATAATCAAATTCTAAAAGCGCTTATGATGATTACTTTGAAATAATATCTTTGTACCACTGTTTTATAAATCATGGATAACATTGTAAACTTATTGAATTTACTTAAATCAGGCGATTTTAAAACGATTGGCAGATGTATAACCATCGTTGAAAATGATTTACCTGGCAGTGATGATTTATTGACTGCTATTAGTATTAATAAAAATGTTCCTATTGTTGGTATTACAGGTCCTCCGGGTGCTGGAAAAAGTAGTTTAGTAAATGGTTTACTTGGCGAGCTTTTAGCTGAAGGAAAAAGGATTGGAATTTTAGCGGTTGACCCCACCTCGCCTTTTAATTTAGGTTCAATTTTAGGCGACAGAGTGCGCATGAGTGCCCATTTTAATAATCCGAACGTATACATTAGAAGTATTGCTACCAGAGGCTCTTTAGGAGGTTTGTCTGCTAAAATAATTGAGATTACCGATATTATGCGGAGCGCCAATTTTGATCTTATTATTGTTGAAACTGTTGGTGTAGGCCAATCAGAAATTGAGATTGTTGGGCTAGCTGACATTACAGTATTGGTGCTTGTTCCCGAAGCTGGTGATGAAATTCAACAATTAAAATCAGGTGTAATGGAAATTGCCGATGTGTTTGCCATTAACAAAGCCGACCGACCAGGTGCTGATGTTTACTTAAAAAATTTATACTCGCTTTTACATACAGCATCGCCAGATAAAAAACAACCACAAGTAGTAAAAACAATTGCTACAAAAAATGAAGGAATAAAAGAGCTGCTTGCCGCTTGCAGAATAATGTTAAGCCATCAACATCGCCAATTAAAAACTTATCTTTTGGCCGAAAAGGCATACAAATTAATTCAGAATGAAAGAATGAAAACGGTGAATAAAGTTGATTTGAAAGCAGCAATCGAACTTGCCTATATGAATGAGGATTTTAATTTGTACGCATTTGTGAAAGCATTTATATCAAAATCGCATTTTTAAACCACAACATTTGCATATCTATTTTGTTTCTTTCTTATGAAAAAAGAAGTTGTATTAATTACTGGAGGCACAGGTTTAATAGGCAGTGTACTGCAAACCATTTTGCTTGATGCAGGTTATGAAGTGATCTTATTAAGCAGAAATGCAAAAAACGAAAATAGCTATTTGTGGGATGTAGAAAAAAACTTTATTGATAAGCAAGCCATCTTAAAAACAGATCATTTGATTCACTTGGCGGGCGCTGGCATTGCCGATAAACGATGGACAGAGGCGCGTAAAAAAGAAATTATTGATAGTCGTGTTGATACCACATCATTGCTCATTGAATCATTTAAACAACATAAAAAAGAATTAAAAACAGTTATTGCAGCTTCAGCTATTGGCTATTATGGATTTAAAACCAGCAAGCACATTTACACCGAAACAGATGCACCTGCCACAGGCTTTTTAGCCGACACATGCGTAACATGGGAAAAAGCAACAAGCGCCTTTAATGAAATTAGCGAAAGATTGGTTCAAATACGCATTGGTGTGGTGCTTGATAAAAATGGTGGTGCTCTAAAAAAAATGGCTCAACCAGTCCATTTTTTTGCAGGTGCAGCCATTGGCTCGGGCAAACAATACATGCCATGGATTCATGTAAAAGATTTATGTGATATGATTTTATATACACTAAAAAATCAGAAAACACACGGCATTTATAATGGAGTAAGCAGCACCCATATTACCAATGAAGATTTTACCAAAGCCATTGGTAAAGCATTACATAGACCAATTTTGTTACCTGCCATTCCAGCTTTTGTAATTAAAGCACTTTTTGGCGATATGGCCGGCATGGTGCTAGAAGGAAGCAGAGTGTCGAACGAAAAAATAAAGGAAACAGGATTTAATTTTAAGTTTGAAAATATTGATTTGGCTTTGGAGGATTTGTTGGGTAAATGAGCATTAAAGGTATAAACCGAAATAAAGAGTTTTTTGCTAAGTAGAAGAAAAAACACTCTATATTAGAATAGATTTAAACAGATTATTGAGCTACTTGCTATATTCAATTGATTTATTGTGCTCAACCCAAAATTAAAGAATTTGGCTTAGTTGAAAAACCCTATTATTTTTGCAGAAAGGACAGAAGCGGCATCCTTTTTTGAGGCGTGCCTGCGGGGTTTGCTAAAAAAGATATAGCGGATGGCCTGGTCCTACCTAACGATGGCAATCGCTAGGTGGGAGCTGCTCAAGCACAATTTAAAAAAGTTTATTTATTCAAAATTGTTCTTAGCACTTTCCCTTTAAATTCATACCCATTAAAAGGACTGTTTTTAGATTTTGAAATTCCATTATCTAACTCATATTTCCAGCTTTGGGAAGGACTAAAAACGGTTAAATTTGCTTTGTGATTTGGCGCTATTTTTGGAACCTCAATATCAAATATTTTTCTGGGATTGATTGCTATTTTTTCTACTAATTTTTCATTAGAAATTTTATTTCCCAGTGCGTTGCAAAGTACACCATAAAAAGTTTCAAGACCCATCATACCAAATTCTGCAATATCAAATTCTTTTACTTTGCTTTCGGTATCTTGTGGGCTGTGATCACTGCAAATTACATCAATGGTATCGTCCTGCAAACCTTGTATTAGCGCATCAATATCTGTTTGCGTTCTTAAGGGCGGCATCACTTTATAATTGGTATCAAAGTCTTGCAATACCTCATCTTGCAACAATAAATTTACCGCATGTACATCGCAAGTTACTTTTACACCCTCTTTTTTTGCATTTCTTATTAAAGCTACACTGCCAGCGCTGCTTACTCCTCCAATGTGTATGGCAATGTTATTATGTGCAGCCAACAATAAATCACGTTGTATCATTAATTCTTCGGCAATAGCAGGAATGCCTTTAAGCCCAAGCATAGTACTAACTTTACCTTCATTCATTTTGCCTTCATTAGCTATTTTTTTATCTAATGGCAGCTGAATAATCTTTTTGTTGAAATCACTCGCATACAACATGGCTCTTTGTAGCAACTCACCATTGGCCACTGGGTTTTTATTGTCAGAAAATGCAATGGCACCACTCAACGACATGTCGTACAGCTCAGCCAAATCGGCACCTTCGGCTTTATTTGTAACAGTGCCTATTGGAAAAATATGAATGGGCAACTGCTTGCTTTTATTTACCACATATTCTATTTGTGATTTGCTGTGCAAGGCAGGATTTGTAGTTCCCATGCAGGCTGCAGCTGTAAATCCACCGTTTAGAGCAGCTGCTGCACCACTAATTAAATCTTCTTTATGCTCATTGCCAGGATCGTTAAAATTAACGCGTAGGTCCATCCAGCCAATAGAAACATGTAAATCCTCTCCTTCAATAATTTCGGTATCATTAGCAATTGGATTAATGCTTTTAGCTATACTTTTAATGATACCAGATTCAAGCAATACATCTGTTTTTTGGAGGTGATGCTCGCTGTTAGATTCAATAACAGTTGCATTTTTTATTAAAATATATTTCATGGTTTGCGCACCTTTAATTCTGTAATAATTTTAGCTTTTCATCCATTTGATTAAAGCAATTTCTAATCCTAAACAAAGTAAAGCAAAAATAACACACCATTTCCAAAGTTGTGTGCCTTTGCTCATATTCATCATGGTAGCAGCCATGTTTTTGGCGCCTTTTTCGATAACTTTAAAATTGCTTAATTTATACTGTTCGATACTTTTTTCAAGGTCATCAACAGTATAGTAATCGGTAGTTGATTCTAATCTATTGAAGTTAAAACTCAATCCTTTCAAGGTATCATTGGTATTACTTTTTAACCAATAATTACCAGCAATTTTAATTTGCTTTTCGGCATCAACCATAATACTAAAACCATTTGATTTTGTTTGCGCAATAAAATCTGATTTACCATCCAAAGCCTGAATACGATATACAGGATCGGCTTGCAAATTGCTGTTTTTTAATTCAATGTTTTGACGATTTCCAATGGTATAAAATAATGGCGCTGCAAAACTACTTGTAATGGCAATTTTATATAATGTTGGAACAAAAATAGCATGGCGCGGAAAGCTGCTGTATGTCTCATCTAGCGGACTTGCACAAAAATATAGTTTACCCAATTTATTGCTGTACTGTAATAAAAACTGATCGCCATTAATTAAACTTATTAGTGATTCTTGATTGCCTTTATTGTTGGTTTTTATAGGATAATGTTTTAAAATAAGGGGATAATTTACATTCTCCTTTTTCATTTTTGACTCTTCAAAAACACCTGCATAAATTGGATGTTTAAAATTTAATTTATCCACTTTTACATTTACAGTATCAATTGGTACTATAGCGCTAGAGAAATTACCCAATAAATTATTATAATCATCAAGCTTTATTTTTAGGCCCGGAAAAACCAACACATTTAATCCTTTTTCGATATTCAGTTTTAGCTCATCAATAAAGCCAGAACTTATTTCATCAAGGTTGGCCAATATCAACAAATTATAATTGCCCAGGCTACCATAATCAATGTTTTTAGGGGTATTTTGAACTACTTCAAATAAAGGGTCACTAACAAATAATTTATTTAGATAAGTGTTTTCTTCTTTTTGATTTACAATCAATAATTTTATTTTTTTACTCACTTGATAAGAGAAAAAATAATCATTATCGTATGTTAATGGATAATCATTAATTTGTATTTGGCCATTGATAATACCGCTCTCTTTATTTGTGTATGCCATTTCAATTTGCACACTGCTTTCGGCTTTAATATTGGCACTTGCCACTGCTCTTTGCACCCCATTAATCATTAATTTTACAGGCACATTTTCTAAATCGGTAGCACCCGTATTTACAATTTTTACAAACAACAATTCTGCCTGATTAAATTGACGAGCCGGAGTAGCAAACCAACAAGAATCGATATAAACATTTGGAGTTTTATTGCCTTCTAAACGAATTAATTGGCACGACACCGAAGAATCACCCTTTAGTTTTGCCATATTAAATCCCGATTGCTGAAAGTCAGATATAATGTAAGATAGCTTTACACTCTCATTAGCTGTGCTAAGTAAATCTTTTTGACGTGCCACTATTTCTTCAATTTTACGCACCGACGGCACAATTTTAACCTCATCTAACATCTCATTAAATACTTTTTTATTGACCCAATGTTGATGCTTCCCTAAAAAATCATTCGTAAGCAATTGAAATTTATCTGTTGGTTCAAAGGCCTTAACAATGTCTAGGGCATCTTTTTTAGCCTCATCTAAAAGCGTTCCATTTTTACCAATGGTAGCCATACTAAATGAGTTATCGATATAAATACTTACCGCTTTTGTGCCTTCTTTAACAATCGCATTCTCGGCAGGAATAAATGGTTGGGCAAAGGCAAAAACCAAAAAAAACACAGCCAGCAATCTGGCAGCTAAAATCAATAAATGCTTTAGTCTTGAACGACTTTGCGTTTCCTCCTTTACTTCTTTTAAAAAGTGAACATTAGAAAAATAAATTCTTTTATACCGCACAAAATTGAATAAATGCACAATAATAGGAACAGCCAGGAAACCAAGAGCAGCAAGGAAACCGGGATATAAAAATTGCATAGTATTTTTGGATTTTTAGAAGTTGCTAAGATAATTAATTTTTGTGCCTTTAAGGCCGTTATCAAGTAATTAGCATATTTTTACCTTTTACAATCACATCAATTGAAAAAAACAAGCACTATTTTATGCTGTATGTTATTGTTGCTATGCACTGTAACGATAAAAGCGCAAGTTCAAAAAACAAAGATTTATTTAATACACGGACAAGGATCTGACGGCAGATTATTTAGCAAACTAACCTTAAATGCTGCTTTTGACACCTTTTGCTTGAATTTGCCAGTTCCTGCAAAAGGCACAAACATGCAAAGTTTTGCGCAGCAATTAATTCCAAAAATAGATACTAGTGGCCCTTTTATTTTAATTGGCGTTTCGTTAGGCGGCATGGTAGCAGCCGAGTTGAATGACATTTTACATCCATTACAAACTATCATTATCTCTAGTGCTAAAAACAATAATGAATTGCCTAACAGATACAAATTTATGCGTGCTTTTCCGCTCTACAAGCTATTTCCTGCAGGATTTCTTAAGGCAAGCTCCTTTATGATGCAACCACTAGTGGAGCCCGACAGAAAAAAAGAAAAAGCCATTTTTAAAAGCATGTTGAGAAAAAAGGACAAGCATTTTTTAAAAAGAACCATACCAATGATTGTAAACTGGGACAAAAAATGCAATTATGGCAAGGTATTGATGCATATACACGGCACAAAAGATCATACCATTCCTATAAAAAACATCACAGAAAGTATTGCTATAACAAACGGGTCGCACATGATGGTGCTAACACAAGCTGAATTAATTTCCAAAAAAATTAATGAAATTTTATTATCGCTGAACCTATTGGATTGAGGCTTTTTTATTTGGTTTTTGAGGTAGGCTTTAAAATTTATTTAAACAGTGTATAGTTTTTATACTCTCCAATTCTATATCCTGTATTTTTTTCTATAAAAGCTGTAAGTTTAAACTTTAGACCAGCCTTTAATTTTGTTGGATCAAAGTTTAATTTCCAATTCATTTTTTGAATTCTGTCATGCATCACCGATGGATGTGTTCCATTAAATTTTTCTATGATATCAGCTCTGGTGTAATCATATTCATTTGCAGCGGAAATATTTTTTTTTACCCAACTGTCACTGTGCCAAAGTTTATTAAAATTCTGTTGTTTGGCCATTTGAAAACTTGGATGTTTTACCCAACCATAATGATAGATAGAGGCATCAATTTGCTTCACAACAAGTTTATTTCCATGTTTTCTAAACCCTTGTGCATCTCTAAACGATCTAATTGATTTATCATTACGAATTACTCTAATTTCTTTCCTGTACCAGGCCTTTGATACGCCAACATAATCGTATGACGCATAAAAATGAATATAGTTAAATAGCAACCCATCTATTTCTGTTGCATCTTTATATTTTTCAAAAGCTTCTCTAATTTTTTGATGATCGTTTTCGTGCACAATTTCATCGCTTTGAATATAAAAACACCAATCGAAATCTTTTCCAATTGCCTCAAATGCCTTATTGGTTTCAATGGCTAAAACTTTTCCACCTTCTCTTAAACTATCGTCCCATTCTGTTTCAACGATTTTAATTTTAGGTGAGTTGATGGATTGAATTAGCTCAAGGGTTTTATCTTCTGAATTACCAACAGCAACTATAAATTGGTCACAAATTGGCAAGATAGAGTTGATAGACTCTATCACAGGATAGTCGTATTTTAGTGCATTTCTAATTATTGTAAATCCGCAAATTTTCACCGATTAAATTTATTATGATCAAAGAATATTTCTCTATGATACAGTTTATATGACAAATATAAATCATAATAGATTTATATTAATGAATAAATAATATTTTTACACCTTAAAAATAATACAACATGGACTCATTTCAAAAACTAAAACTAGATGAAATGTTTTTTGAAGCAGATCAACTGATTGCTGAAAAAAGATTTGCAGATGCTATTAATACACTTGAATCGATCCTGATTGAAGCACCGGATTACGGACAAGCTTACAATCACTTAGGTTGGATATATGAAACAAAATACAAAGACATTAAAAAGGCTGAAGAATTTTATAAAAAATGTGTATTGTATGCGCCTGACTATCCTGCCATTTACATCAATTTAGCCGTTGTTTTATCATCAGCAGCAAAATATGATGAATTAGAAGCACATCTAACAAAGGCGTTACAAGTTACTGGTGTTGACAAAGCCAGCATGTACAATGAATTTGGTATCATGTACGAATTGCAAGGCAAGTATAATCAATCAATCGAAAGCTATAAAAACGCGGTACGTCATTCCTTGAGCGATGCTAATATAGAAACTTATGCGAAATCGATTAAGCGTTGTAAAACTAAAATGGAGATTTTGTAGGGCTAAAATTTGATTTCAAATTCTAATTGAAACCCATAAAACTTGGCCATTGGTGTGGATGCTAGCGAGAGCGAAAAGGAGTTAGCTCCAACAATATTTTTTATTTGATATAAAAAGCCTACACAGCATGCACTTCCGCCAATATTTCTAAAGATTTAATATCTTTAAAGGAAGGCAAATGTTGGTTATAATAAAACAAAATATTTTCCAATAACTTATTTCTGGCGTTGGTATGCAATTCCAATGTTTCCATGTTGTCAAAATCAAGTTGAATTAATTGCGCAAATAATCTGCTTTGTTCTTCATCCATCATAATGTTGTCCGACTTGAAACTGTCAAACAACCCTTCGCGATAATAAAAATATTTATGATAATTACTATAATTACAAACTGGCATAAAACCAAGAAAATGGCACATTTGCATTAAAAAAACCAAATGATAATTATTGCATTTTTTTTCTGTTTTTTCCAGGTAGTTTATACTTTCTAAAATATAATTGAACAAAGGTTCATCGGCTTGTTCTTCTCTCAAACATTTATATAAAACTTCATTTAAAAAAAGCAAGATGGACCTTTTTGTATGATGCTGCATAGCATAATTGATACTTCCGGAAGTACTTATTTCACCTAATCTACAAAGCTTATTGGTTTCAATAAAAGAGGTTTCTAACCAAATAGGTTGTAGGGGCTGTAACAAAGCTGTTTTCTGTCGGCTGGTTTTGCTGCTACTTGCCGAAACAATAAATGTTCTTAACCCAAAATGTTCCGTATAAATTTTAGCGATTCTGTTTTTATCATTAAAAGGCAGTACACGCAATAAAATTCCTCTGGTTTTTTGCAACGACATTAATTAACAAAAAATATTTTAGTTGTTTCGGTTTTTGAACCATCAGGATTGGTAATATAAACCACATAAACGCCTGTTTGTGCCTTGCTCCCTTCAAAATTTTTACCATCCCAAATGGCTTGGCCTCCAAGTGCCTTGGTACTATAAATAAGTCGGCCCGAAACATCAGTAATTTTTACATCACAATCGCGCACCAAGCCTTTTATGGCTATTAAACCTTGATAATCTTGTTTAACAGGATTGGGATATGCATAAACACTATCAAAAGCTTCTTTAGCTTCGGTGGCGGTGTATTTATATGAAATTATTCCATTAGCTGTAGCAATAAAAATCTCACCTGTTTCTCCATCAATTTCTAAATCGTTTACAGTATTTGAAAATAAAGGGCTATTATCAACCGTAAAATGTTCTAATTGATTGGTACCATCGGCACTAATTAAATACAAGCCGCTATTGGCTGTTCCAATCCACTTACGGTTGGCTCCATCAACAGCAATGCATTTTACCACTTCACTTTCAAGCAAGTATTCAACATAACCGCCTTGTTCAATTTTAATTTGTTGGGCATCAAAACCACTGTCATCAAATATGGCTGAAGGCGTGTAAAAAACACAAATACCTTTATCGGTACCAACCCACATTGCGCCAGTTAAATCTTCGGCTACAGCTAAGGCATCAGCACCTGTGAGGGCACCAGTACCTAAAGTAAAACCTAGCTTTTTTATTTTATCATCGCTTTTATTGCTAATTGATCCATTATCGTCAAACACCAAAAGGCCACCACCTTCGGGCAAAATAAACCATTTTTGATTTAACGTATTGATGGTAATTTTACTAATTCTGGTGTTGCCAATTACGTTTTGAGTAACAAAATCGTCCCACTTTTTTAATTTATTATCGTACACGCAAATACTGTTGGTACTGAAGGCATTACTTACCCAAATATTTCCATCCTTATCAAAAGCACTACCGCCAACATAAATAAAAGGAGCTCCAGCAATAGTATCAAGTGTTGAATTTGTATTGTTAAAGTAATTTTTTACTGTGTTCCCATTAATTTCAACCAAGCCCTTACTCCAGCTTGAAGCAAATACCCTTTCATGATTGTTGGGGTCTACACAAACGTTGATGAGATCAAAAATGCCATTATCTAAATACATGGTATCTCCAGAAACTAAGCGCCAATCGTTATTATAAAAATGTGAAACTCCTTCGGCATTAAATAAATTTGACCAACCATCTAAATCGCCAGGCGCAACCCATAAATGACTTTTAGAAATGGCCAAATCATATACTTTATTAGAAACTGGTCCTTGAGGTTTAATTATTTCAAACTCCCCTTTTTGAAACTCGGATTTTACTAAACCATTATTATAATCGGCAAGCCAAAAATAATTATTTAAAAAGATTGCATCTTGTGGATCGCATTTAGGATAAAAATTTTTGACATCCAAGTATTGAAAATTACCCTGATACAAAACGGCTCCATTTTTATACAAAACCATTAATTTATTATCTGTAACGCGCATTCCAAGACACTTGTAATCAACCAATGTATCTACCCATGACCATTGATTGGTTGATAAATCAAGTTGCCATATTCTACCATTATTTGGCAAGACATCCTGATTTGTATAAATTTTGTTGTTGTAAAAAACGATGGCATTAAAAGGTGCAACAGGCAGAGCTGCTACTATAGTCCATGATGAGTAATCGGATAAAAATTGGTTGTTTTTAGAAGCTTTAAAAACACCACTTACCGTAGAAGCATAGTAGTAGTTTCCATCAGTAGTAAAATCTTTCACATCCACTGCCACACCGCCAACCCCAATGCTATAAGTATCTTTTATTTCTAATTTGTTTAAATCAAGCACAACAACTCCAAATCCACAAGATAAATAAGCATACTGCTCATTCATGTATATGTTATTGATTGTTTTATTGCCGAAAATCTGCTTGCTTTTAATGTCAGAAATATTAATTATTTTTCCTCCTTTAACAACATCAATATTTGTATTAGTATAGGCAATTACAACTGCTTTTGCTATTTCATTGTAAGCAACTTTAACAGCAGCTATATCGGAGTAACCATCAACTTTAGTGGCTCTATTTATGGAGTTATCATCTAAGTTATAGGTGTATAAATTACCATTTGATATGCAGTAAATTAATTTTTCGGCAACTGTAATTGAGCTCCCTTGTTTGTAGGCCAAATGATCGCGCCATTGACCAATAGCAATATCTTGTGCAAATGCCTGAACTATGCAGGTAAATGTTAGGCTAATAAATAATTTTGAAATCTTTGTCATCATTTTTCCGAACACAAACTTAATAGTTAATTTTTCAATATCGTATCTGTTGTTAAATATAAATTTCTATTGAAATTATGCTTGTATAAACGAAACTTATAGTGTTTTATTGATAGGAAGGCCTTGAAATATCGACCTTTTGTTTTTATTTCTTTAAAAGTTCAAATTGTCTTTTCGAAATTTCAGAAATAACATCCGTATAAATGGAGTCGATAGATTCGCTATTTTTTGTGTAATAGTTATAACTTTTAAAAAATCTTTCCTTACTAACACCGTACTTTTTGTAAATTTTTGATTTAACAATATTTCTTGTGTACACAATTTTCTTTTCTTCAAATATTCTTATTCCAATAGAAGATTCCAACAGATGTATTTCTGCCAAAATCTGCACCATTGTATCTTTTGCAATCACATAAGTTGGCCTTAATTCTTGTTTTTTTTCTTTGCAGGAAGTGAAAGAAATTACTGAAAAACAAGGCACTATTAACCATAACTTGGCTTTTTGCAATTTTACTTTTACATCCATACAGGGCAATTTTTAGACTTGATTATAAAAGATGGAATCTTTCTAAAAATATAAACAATAGAAACTTCTGCTCCACCTCTTAAATTATTTGCTGTTTTTAGTTGTGAAAGGGTTAAATCATAACTTATTCCTACTCTAAAATTTTCGTAGTCCATTGCTGCTGCAATTATAGCGGCATCGCCAAGTCTGTAAAAAACTCCCCCATAAACTGCATAATCTGAAGTACCCGTGCTGCCAAGCCAGTATTTTAACCACGAACCAATATTTACTGCATTATATTTATTTTGATGTGAAATTTGAACTTCAGGAATAATATCTAAGTAGGTTGTGATTGGTTTTACTAAAGAGATGTGTGCATTTAATTTTGGAGAAACTGCCACAGGATTTTCTGTAAAAAAAGATTTTTTTGGTTTGTTGAAATGCTGATATGATAAGCCGGCCAACAATGTATTTCTTTTATTTTTAAACATATACCAAGATACACCAGCACTAAAATCTGCAAAAATAATATTTGTATTAGCAAACGACTCATCCGGTGCAATGCTCGCACTATATCCATCACCATCATACTGATTGTCAAATGTTAATGCATCAGCACTTATTCCTCTATTGGCTATGCCAGGCTGAAAACCAAAAGAAAGAAAATGAGCTGAATCTTTACTGATTTTTCTTATGTAAGAAAGTGATAAACTTATTTTATTACCGCCATATCTGCTATCTCCAGCTTTATCATTTTGTAAAAAAGCGCCCAATCCAAATAAATGATTTTTAAATCTGTACTTGGTATCGCCGGCAAATGTTGTGGAGTTATAACCTACTGTTACTGCTTTATATTGGTTTCTAAAATTACCTGCCAATCGATGATCGCCATCAAATAAGCCTGTATTACCCGGATTCTGAAATACTGCAGCACTGTTAAATTGAGAATAATGCACATCTTGTGCAATACTTAAAGATGCAGACATGAACAATAATCCAATTACAATTGGAAAGCAATTGTATGCTTTCAACTTTAATTTATAGGTGATAAATAGTAAATTCATTTATCTTATCAATGTTACATTACCTTTCATTTCCTTTGTTTCTCCATCTTTACAGGTGGCTTTTAAATACCATCCAAAAACACCTGCATCAGCCATATTGCTCTGATAGTAGCCATCCCATCCCACATTCTTATCACTTGTTTCAAATACCTTTTCGCCCCATCTGTTATACACAGCAAAATACAATTGAGCAATATAGTTTCCTCGTACCATTAATTTATCATTTTTACCATCTCCATTTGGAGAAAAAGTATTTGGAATAAATAGTGATGCTTCGCTGCAATCGGCTTTAAATACTGTTATAATTACGTTTTCAGTTCTACTGCATGAGCCTTCAGATACAGTTAATGTGTACTCTGTAGTTATAGTGGGCGACGCAACAATATTATCGGTATTTGCATTGTCAATTCCTTGTGATGGCGTCCAAGCAAAGTTGTAATTACCATTTGATACTTGAACATTTATTGGCGTGCTCTCACCAACAAAAATAGTGTCTTTTTCAGCTTGTGCAGTTAAGGTAGCTAATCCAATATTAGATACCGTAACTTGCGTGTCAAAACTCTGCAAACAGGTGTCGCCCTCAGCATTAACTCTTCCAATAATAACATTAAACACCGCGTTTGAATTAATGGTTACCAATTGATTTGAAGATTCAGGATTAGTAAATTGTGCGGTGGGCTGCCATAAATAAAAATCACCTCCATTGGCTTGCAAAAGTATTTCTGAAGGCAAGTTACATAACAGCGTATCTTGTGTAATAAAATACGGATTGTATGTTTTAATTAGCACAGGAATAGCAACAGTATCAATACAACCATCGGTAGCAGTTACAATTAACGATGCTGTATAATTTCCTCCCAAATAATCATGTGTAGGGTTTTGAAATGTAGAAAACTGCCCATCACCAAATGACCAATTCCATTGGACACTAGGATTATTTGGCAAATTGGTTGTTTCAGTAAATTGCACCACATTGCTACAACTATCCTGATCAAAAGCTATACTTGCAACAAAAGGAGGATTGATATTTACATCAAAAAATGAAGTATCGCTACACTCATTATTATTGCCCCAAAATACTACCAAATAAGCGTTATAAGTGCCTGTATCAGGATAAATAAAATTACTTTGCTGTAATACAGATGTGTTGCTTGGTGAAGAAGGATTGCCAAAATTCCACTGATAAGCACCAGCACCATTAGGGAGTGCATTAAATTGCACATTATTACTTCCGCAATTTAATAGTAAATTTTGTTGCGCTGTTAAAGTGCTTAGGGTAACTAAAGTATCAATGGTTCCTGAACAACCTGCAGTATCGGTTACTGTAAGTTGAACATTGTAATTTCCAGATACACTGTAGGTGTGCGTGGGATTTTGAAGAATGGAAGTATTTCCATCACCAAAATTCCAAGACCAAGAATTAATATTAGGAAAGTTATTAATGCTTAAATCTGTAAAATTAATAGTGCTTTGGCATGGAACAATCGTATTTGTAAAATCGGCTTCGAGCCCTGGCAAAACAGTAATGTATTTAATTAGCGTGTCGGCTACATTACAACTATTAATATTTCTAATTATCAGAGTTACCGGATAAACACCTGGACTGGAAAAAGTTCTGCTAGGATTTATTTCTGTTGAGGTCGTATCATTATTTCCAAAATCCCATAAAAAATTGGTGGTGTTAGTGGTGGTAAAATTAACTATCAAAGGTGAACATCCCGATATGGGAGAAGCAGTAAAATCTGCTGTTACAATTCCTATTTCAAAATCAAACTTAAAAACACCTTCGTTGCAGTTATTGCTGTTATTGGTATTGCTCCAAGCACCTGGTGTTGTTGGAAAATCATCATTACTCCCACAACCCGCACAAACCGCCTGATACACAATTCCTTTTTTATCAAATCTACTTGTTCCACCATCCACATGTTCTTGGCTGGTTGCTCCTCCAAAATAAGTAGCATAAATCAAACTATCCATATCGCGCTCGAACACGGCCAAATAAAAATTGAACCCATCTGTTGAAGTTTGAAAAGCATTATTCGTAAGCGGCATATTGGTGGTGGGCACACCGGTTAAAATATTACCACCCCAACCAGAAATATAAATATGCTCGCAATCATCAACTAAAAATGCCGAGGGAGAAATATTTGGACTTCCATTACCATTTCCAAAAGTTGTGGAGAATATGGCGTTACTTAATAAACTATCCAACTTTACTATAAACTGCCCACTATTGGCATTTTGATAAACTCCGCCAATATAAGGGAAGGAAGGGCTGTTAGTTTGACCATATAAATATACATTTTCTAAAGCATCGAGTTGCACAAAAAAGCATTGGTCATAGTCTGTTGTTCCTACATAAGAAATTCGCGTTCCTGCAGCGCCTAATGTTGAAAGCTTTACTACAAAACCATCGGCAGAACCACCCATATATGAAGGATGATAACTGTCTAAATTTGTTTGAATATCAGTGCTTAGCGTTCCTCCAGTTGCATATAAATCACTACCAGAAATAGCAATGGCATAAATAGCATCATCTTGATTACCTCCACTAAAAGTACTGTATAATAAAATTTGAAGATTTTCATCCATCTTAAAAACACAACCATCTTGAAGGTTGTTTTTGGCAGACTGAGCAGCGTTTGCTGTTACAGGGAAGTTGGCCGAACCTGTGCACGATCCAATAATGATGTTATCATTTTGGTCAACATTGATTTCTCCTCTAAAAAAATCACCATAGTTAAATGTTAAACTGGGAGTAGTATTTACCCCATCATTTTCACTTCCTCCAATATAGGTGCTCGCTAGCAATTGCGAACCATCAAAACTAAATTTACTCACAAAAATATCTGTTCCATTGTCAAAATAAGTGCCATTGCTTGTGGCCTGAAAGTTAGTTCCACCGTTAAATGTGGTATCGTAGGCATTAGCAGTTACCGGAAAATCATCGGAACTGGTAGAGCCATAAAGACAAAGTTGGTTTTGAGCGTTTACAACCATACTTTGCACTACCTCGGTATTATTTGCACCACCCAAATAGGTACTATATAACAAGGTGGCACCCGTACTATCAAATTTTGAAATAGAAATATCAGTACGACCATACTGAGCTATACCGTTGTAGCTATCATCAAAAGCGCCAACAGTAGTAGGATATCCAACATTGTAAATTAGTCCACCTGCGTATAAATTTCCACTTGCATCGTAGGTAGCTGTTAACCCAAAATTATCGGCTGTAGATCCTGTATAGCTTGCAAAAACAAGTACAGGGTCAATTATCAATTCATAGTTAGGATTGTATTCTTTAGCTAACTCGAATGAAACTATATTTTTATTTAAAACATACTTGCATGCAATGTTTTGCTTTTTCCCATTAATCAATTGCCAGGCTACAGGGGCTTGGTCAACCATTTCGTTTACACTTGTTTTAATGTGTAACTCATCATTCTGTATCCAAATTTTTTCTACACCATCAAAAGCAAGTTGTATAGTTTTATAATTACCATTTGGCGCTACATTGAACTGATATTTAATCCCATTTTGTATACCCTGGGTTTCCATATCTATATCATTGTAAATATTTTTAGCTACTATTCTTTCCCATGAGTTAACATGGCTTGCCCACTTATCTTTATCATTACCTATGAAGTAATTACTATGAGATTTTATTTTGTCTGATTTTTGAAAAGTAACATTGCTATTTGCATTAACAAAATTCATTTTAAAGGCGTGGGTATTTACCGTAAGTTGCTTTTTAGTTTTATTGAGATGATTTTTATGCAAAGCTGTTTTATTATAAAAATGGTAAGTAAAACAGCCTTTTTCAACAAACAAAGCACCGCCATCTAAATTAGCTTTAAATTGCACGCCAGTTAACCATTGCCCTTTGTTTTCTGTAAAATTAACATGCTGCTGATGTGCCTCAACAGAGGGCAAACCAAGGGCTAATAATAAAAACAAAAATAAATGATAAATATATTTTGTATAATTGGACATCAAAGTCGCGTATTAAATATAAAAAATAAAAATACGGTTTTTTCTTTATAAAACGATTGTAATATTAATTTTGTACACAAAAATTTAATTATTAGGACACTAAAATACATAACACTTTATTTAGTCATATTCATCTCAAGCCAAAAATTGATTGGCCAGGAGCGAGTATTAAATTATGGCTATCCGTTAATTCACAACTACACAAGTAAAGAATATTTAGTTGCCGAAAATGTAAATTGGTCGGCAACACAAGATGAATTGGGAAATATGTATTTTGCCAATATCAACGGAGTATTAAAATATGATGGTAATTATTGGACTTTAATTGGAACTAACAAAAATGCTCAGTCAACTGCCTATGATTCTATTTCAAAAACTGTTTACGTTGGCTGCATTGAAGATTTTGGATACATTAAGATTTTAAACAAAGGTAAATTAGCATATGTATCATTAAGTTCTAAACTTAAAACAAAAGGAAAGATAGGAACAGTTTGGGATTGTATTTCTACTCCTCAAGGAATATTTTTTCTTACCGAAAACGAATTATACAGGTACAAAGATGGGAAGTTTAAAATATGGAAGGCCAAACGCAATTTTCATAAAGCGTTTTATTCAAATAACATGTTATTTGTTAGAGAAGAAGGTTTAGGTATTTTTTACCTAGAAGGTGATAACATGAATTACATTAATGGTTCAGATTTTTTTGCCGATTTTAGGGTTGATTTTATTGATAAAAGCTCAAATGAAAGAAATGAATTCGTGCTTGCTTCTCGCGAAAAAGGTCTTTTTAAATTCGAATTAATTAAAAAAGAATTAAAATATGAAATGAAACTGGAATTGATTAATAAATCTACTGTCGACCTGTTTAGTTCAAACATATTGTATGGTGGTACTAAATTAAGCAATAATAACTTGGCTTTCTCCACCGAGGCAGGGGGATTATTGGTAATTGACACGAATGGCAATTTAATAACTCAGTATAATATTGAAAATGGGTTAAATTGTAATTTAAT
This sequence comes from uncultured Bacteroidota bacterium, assembly GCA_903831265.1. Classification (GTDB taxonomy): domain Bacteria; phylum Bacteroidota; class Bacteroidia; order UBA4408; family UBA4408; genus CAIKXD01. The sequence continues at coordinate 11,959 of CAIKXD010000288.1, read as the reverse complement.
AAACGATGTTTTTGAAGATAAAAATGGTAATTTATGGTTGTCAACTGAAAATGGAATAAGTTTAGTAATGCATTCCTTGCCTAATTATAATTTTCAAAACAAAGGCAACATAAGTGGCATGACAGAATCTATTGCCAAATTGGGAGATGTTATATACATAGGAACCTCCACAGGATTGTTTCAATTTAATAAAAACAAAAATCAATTTGAAAAATTTGATTTTCCATTCACACAAGTATGGCAATTAACAGCTGTAAATGATAAAAAATCATTAATAGCTTCAACAACAAAAGGAATATACAGAATCACAAGTGCTGGATATAATTTACTTACTTCTACCATTGAAAATGTTTATACTGTTTGCGAATCACAAAAGCATAAAAATATATACTATGTTGGTCATCTCAATGGGTTTGCTGCATTTAAAAATGAAAATGGCAAATTCAACTTAATTTATAACAACCCGAATATTAATTATTCTATAAGATCAATCACTGAAGATGAATCGGGTAATATTTGGTTATCAACGCAATATGATGGATTAATTTATGTGAATACCTCACAGTTAAATGCTTATAAAAAAGTTAATGATTTAAATTCAATAAAATTCACCTTAGAAAATGGATTACCTAACCTAAACGAAAACTTTGTTTATATCATCAATAAGGAAGTTGTAGTGGCTACCTATAACGGGGTTTATAAATTAAATAATGGTAAACCTCTTTCAACATATTCTACTGCTGAATTGGGCAAATTAAAATTTATAAAATCTAAATCTTTTGACCCTTACAATTCTGAACAGGACATTCAAACAAAAAAGTTAAAAGTTGGAGTAAACACCAGTATTTGGATGTTATCGTATTTTCCTAACGGCAAATATGACTTTGGAAGTTTAACAAAAAACAACAATGGTTTTGAATGGATTAATACTCCTTTTAAAATAATTGCTAAAGATAAAATAAACGAGTTTTTTATTGATTCAAATTCAATTTGGTTTGGAGGTTCCGATTTAATTAGTTGTTTAGATAATTCAAAAAAGTACCCCTATAATTTTAAGTATTACACAAATCTAAAATATGTTATAACTGCCTCTGATACTATATTTCATGGAAATTATTATAAAACACATAAAACTAAACAAGGAGATTATAATCAATTGTCGAATGAACAACCGGAAGAGTTAAAAAAATCGTTCTCCTATCAAAATAACGACTTTACGTTTCAGTTTGGCGCCACTTCCTTTATTGCTGATAATCCTAGCAAATTCTCTTGTTTCCTTGAAGGTGAAGATGAAAAATGGTCGGAATGGAATATCGAAACTTTTAAAACATACATGAACCTTTATGAAGGGAAATATATTTTTAAAGTAAAAGCCAAAAATATTTTTGGCACCGAAAGTACCATTGCAACTTATGAGTTTAGCATACTTCCGCCATGGTACAGAACAAAATTGGCCTACTTTATTTATTTTATTCTAGCCCTCGGATTTGTGTATGGTGTGGTTGTAATTTTTACCAGAAATTTGAACCGTATTATCAAAAAACAAACTGCTGAATTATATCGTCAAAAAGATGAAATTGTTCGTAAAAATAAAGAAATTACAGATAGTATTTATTACGCCAAACGCATACAAGATGCTATTATGCCAAGTAATGAATATATTAAGAATATGTTTGCCGATAGCTTTATTTTATTTAAACCAAAGGATATTGTTAGTGGCGATTTTTATTGGGCTAACTTAAGAGAAAACAATGCAATTTTAGCAGCAGTAGATTGCACAGGACACGGTGTACCTGGTGCTTTTATGAGTATGATGGGCAACGATTATTTAAATGATATTATTGTAGATTCAAAAATAAACGAGCCACATGAAATATTAAATAAAATGCGCTCAGGTATTATCAAAGCTTTAAAACAAAGAGGCGAAAGTGGCGAATCAAAGGATGGAATGGATATGGCTTTGATAAATATTAATAAAGACAACTTACTTCTTTCGTTTGCAGGTGCAAACAATCCTTTGTATATTGTTCGTGATAAAAATAAACCAGCCATTGCAAATTCTATTGAATTCTCTTATCAAAACAATAAAAGTATGCTCTACGAAATAAAAGGAAATAAATTCCCTGTAGGCATACATATGGGAACTACACTACAACCTTTTATTAAGCAGGATATACAATTGTTTAAAGGCGATGTGGTGTATATGTTTTCTGATGGTTATGCCGATCAGTTTGGTGGACCTTTATCAAAAAAATTAAAGTACAATCAATTTAAAAAGTTTATTCTTGAATCAATGTTCTTAACTATGGAAGAACAAAAAATATATCTTGATCAAAAATTGAACGAATGGCAAGGGGATTTAGAACAAGTTGATGATGTGTTGGTGATGGGTGTTAGAATTGTTTAATTATGCCTAATAAAAAAGACCATCTATTAATTCTTAAAAAAATAAATTTTAACCGTTTTATAAATGGCTTAAAACTTTATACATCCTACCAATTATCAAAAATTACTAAAAAAGCATTTCATTGGGGATTGCCTGCCTCTATTGCCATTGAACCTACAACTTCCTGTAATTTACGATGCCCCGAATGTCCAAGTGGTCTGCGCTCTTTTACACGCCCAACTGGCATGTTGCAGACCCAAATGTTCGAAAAATTAATTGATGAATTACACAGCTCTTTAATTTATCTTATCTTTTATTTTCAAGGCGAACCCTATTTAAATACTTCCTTTTTAGAAATGGTGGCCTATGCTACAAAAAAAAATATTTACACCGCAACAAGCACCAATGCACATTACTTAACTGATGATAATTGTAAGAAAACAATTACTTCGGGCCTCAACAGATTAATTATTTCCATTGATGGTACAACGCAGGAAAGCTATGAATCTTACCGAATTGGAGGCAAACTTGATAAAGTTATTGAGGGCACAAAAAATATGGTGAAATGGAAAAAGGAAATGAAATCTTCTACCCCGCATCTTATTTTTCAGTTTCTAGTTGTAAAGCCTAACGAGCATCAAATTAATGATGTACTTGCACTTGCAAAAGAACTTGGCATTGATGAAGTAAGATTTAAAACTGCACAAGTTTACGATTACAAAAACGGTAATGAATTAATTCCTGAAAATACCGAATACTCGAGGTACAGGAAAAATGCTGATGGCACTTATGCAATAAAAAACAAAATGCAAAACCATTGCTGGAAAATGTGGCATTCATGTGTTGTAACTTGGGATGGAAAAGTAGTGCCATGCTGCTTCGATAAAGATGCTACTCATACTTTAGGAGAAGTGAGTGTTTCGTTATTTAAAACAATTTGGAAAAGTGCGTCTTACAAACAATTTAGAGCTTCGGTTTTAAGAAGCAGGTCAGAAATTGAAATGTGTAAAAACTGCACAGAAGGCACAAAAGTTTTTGCTTAATTGTTTAACCCAATAAAACAATGCTGAAAATCAATACATTACAGATAAATTATTTTTTACTCTACTATTGCTAATTTTCGATTTATCACGTAGGTTTGTAAAGTGTGTAATAGTGATTTTGTTTAAACTTTAAAAAATTATGGAAGAATTTGACAACAAGGATTTAGAAAAAAAAGACAAGAACTTAGTTTTTGGACAGCAGGTGAAGGCAGGTAAACGTGTTTACTTTATTGATGTGCGCGCCACTAACAAAGGAGACTACTATTTGTCGATTACAGAGAGCAGAAAAAAAATTGCCCATGATGGTAAAATGGTTTTCGAAAAAAGCAAAGTCTTTTTATACAAAGAAGATTTTGAAAAGTTTTTAAACTCATTAAACGAAGCAGTTGATTACATTAAGAAAGAACAACCTTTCGATCCGGCTGAATATGCCGAAAGAAGAAAACAATACATCGAAGAAAGAAATCTAAACAACCCCAATTACGATGGTAATTCAGGTGCTAATTACAAAGAAGTTTCTTTTGATGATTTAGGATAGTTATTTATTTTAATTTTTATAAAAAGCCTGTTGTAACACTTTGCAACAGGCTTTTTTGATAGTTGCTAATCAATCAGCTTCATCACTTTTAATGAGTAAATATCCTTTTTATTATCAATCGCAAGCCTATAAATACCCGCACTTAGCTGCGAAATCTCAAAATCAAGTTTATTAATTCCTTCAACAAATTGCATGTTTTTTAATGCAATTAATTTGCCTGAAATATCATATAAGCTAACATCCAAATTATTTTGTGATTGTGTTGAATAAACATAAATTTCATCATTAATAGGATTTGGTGCAATAACAAAATGTGATGCACCATTTGATGTTGCCTCCATTCCCACAACAGTTACCAAATAAGAAGAGGAACTTGCGAAACATCCAGTTGCATTAAAAACTGTTACTGAATAATTTCCAATTTGAGTTGGAAAAATATTTTGCAATGTAGCTCCAGGTATTGCAGAACCATTAAAATACCATTGGTAAGCATTAGCAGCAGTTGACTGTAATTCACCACCAACAGGAGTTATTGTTGGAGTGGAAGGATTTGGATTTACAGTAATAGTAACGCTATCGGCTATTGAACAACTTCCATTGGTTCCAGTTAAAATATAGGTTGTAGTAATGATGGGCGAAGCAACTGGATTTGAAGTGGATGGATTTACTAAAGTTGCAGCTGGAGACCAGCTATAATTAGCTGCACCAGCGCCATTTAATTGCAAGCTAGTTCCTTCACAAACATCGATATCATTGCCAGCATTGGTTTGTGGAATAGCATCAACAATTATATAATTATTCATCACTAAAGTATCTGCGCCAAGCGGATTAGAAACTATTAATTGCACATTGTAGGTGCCTGCAGTTGGATAGCAAATATTTTGTGGATTTTGATTGGTTGATGTAGTAGGATTTGCACCTGGAAAAGACCAGTTCCAGTTGTTTGGCGCATACAAACTATTGTCTTGAAAGTTGATGCAAACGCCTTCACAAAAATTTGTACTACTAGAATTAAAGGCAGCAGATGGTGACACCTGAGCTAAATAATTTGGCTGATTAAGAGAAACTAAAAAGCCATTTGTATGGGCACCATCATTTAACATCAGGTTTTGGTATCCGGGTGCTGCATCAAAATCAATATTTCCTGTAAAGTAACCTCCAATAAGTATGTTGTTTGAATCAGTGATGGCTATACTTGTGGCTAAAATATTGGAATTATAATCGCTTGCAGTGTAGGTCTGAGCATCTATATATTGGCCAACTGATGAGTAACGAATAAGTATTGAAGTATTGGCAGGGGCATTGAGAGTAAAATTACCTGGTCCAGGATCTAAATCAACATTCGGTAGAATTTCTGCTATAATAGTCGGATTGCCATTCGCATCCACAGCAATATGATTGAATTTTTTAGTGCCCGTGTTAATGCCCCACAATAAATTACCTGCACCAGTATATTTAACTAAAATAGCTTCATGCCCAACAAGGAATGTACTATCCGGACCTGGGTCAATATCAATATCATAAGGTTGAGATCCAAAATAGCCGTTAAAATAAATATTGCCTGCTGCGTCAACATTAATATCAGATGCTTCAGAATTAGGAGTTTCATTTCCTATTGCAAATGCCCATATATAATTTCCAGCACTGTCGTATTTAGCTATATAATAATCTATTGAACCTCCTACTGTATAAACAATTGCATTTCCTCCTGCCAAATTAAAATTTCCAAAATTATCCATAATTCCATTAATAATTATATTATTATTATTATCTGTAACGACATGGCGTGTATCTAGCGTTACAACCCTAAACGCTGTAATAAAGTTTCCATTGTTATCATATTTGGCAACATATCCGCTATTAAAACTCTGTGGCGTTGTTAAGTTAAATGAAGCGCTTGGAGAAGGGTCAAAATCTATTAGGGTAACAAAAACTCCCGACATAATAACATTGCCACTATTGTCAACTGTAATATCCAGCGCTTTATCAGTTAATGCCGAACCAAATGTATGCTTCCATTGCAATACCCCTGAAGAATTATATTTAATTAAAAATATATCTATTACGCTTCCAGGAAGTTGGGTATAAGTAAAAGGAGCATTATTTACATCAAAATAAGTGGTACCCGCAAAATAACCGGCTACAAAAAAATTACCTGCAGCATCTGAGGCAACTCCGGTGATATATGCTCTGCCTTTAATTTGGTTTACCCAATTTAAAGCTCCTGTGCTGCTGTAAGATGCTATATATGCATTGGAATCAAGTGCACTTGTCAGCACCAAATCGTTGCCGGAAGGGTCAAAATCCATTGAACCTGAAAATATTCCGCCAACATATATATTTCCATTGCTTGCATCATGTATGGCAGTTACTTTTTCTTTGGTAGTTCCGGTCCCCCTGAAAGCATATGCGTTTTGATAAGTTCCATTGGAGGTGTAATTTGTAATAAATTCGCTGGCATTAGTTGTAGTAATTGAATTGGTTGCTGGTCCGGGATCGAAATCTGTATTGGAATTAAAATCACCATTTATCCATAATTTTCCAGAAGGACTGCAATCTACTTCAGGACCACTTAAGGTGGGAATTCTGTAAGCCCATCGGTATGAACCAGAAGAATCATAGGAAGCAATATAAAAATTTATTGCAGTTGTTGGAAGAGAATAAAGTGTTACTACTCCTGCTTTATAATCAAAATCCTTATCATCAATAAATGTACCTGTTAAGTAAAAATTAGATTGGGCATCAATTGCCAAGCTGTAACCAACAGATTCATTTGTATATGCTGCATATGCCCATATACAATCTCCATTCATTGCCAGTTTGGCTATATAATCGCATCCTGAAGCAGTTCCTGAAACCAAATAAATGGAAGGATTTTGGAAATAAGCATTCCCTTGTAATTTGCCTGTAAAAAATACTTCGCCTCCAGAATTCACTTCAATATCTAACACATCGCTGTTTGAACCACTTGATCCGGAAATGGGTTTATTCCAAACTACTTGCCCGGCAGAACTAAATTTTGTAATTCCTATGAAGTTTCCAAAGTTTGTATTAATAATTACCATTGAATCAATGAATGCAGAACTTCCAGAAAAGGATACACCAATAAATATATCATTATTAACACTGATATCGATATCGCCAAGATCATCATTCAAATTCGTTCCTAAATCCTTAGCCCAAATTAAACTTCCATTGCTATCAAACTTCGTTAGAAATGCATCGTAATTGTTATTGCCACCGTTGTAGGGTGCCAAATTGTATACTGCAGGAGAAGGATCAAAATCAATAGTATCATTAAACTCACCGGCTAATATTATGTTGTTTAGATTGTCAATTTCAATTTTTAATGGTGTTAATGTTGCTGTGTTGGGAAAATTTTTTACCCACAATAAATTCATTGACGCGTCATATTTCGCCAAAAATGGATCATACTGGCTACTTGAATTACTATAGGTTATTGACCAGGGATTGTTAGGATTCAAATAAGCAGAATCAAGCATTGTACCAGCAACAATGATATTTCCTGAATTGTCAACCGCTATTGCATCGAAAGATGTCCTAAGTGTAATAGGACTTATAGAATATGCCCGGATAAAGGTTGCGCTACTATCATATTCAGCAATAAAGGCACTGTATAATGAACTATATTGATTGCCATTAATAAAATTAGTGTTGGAGGAAAAATCTACATCAACTGTTCCACTAATCCTTCCAACCGTGAAATAATGATTCTGATTGTTGGTACAAGAAGCATTAATAACCATTGAACCCGGACCATTGTTCCCCATATCGTGACTCCAATTGTGTGTGAAATATTGCGCCTTTGCATTAGAAAAAATGAAACTTAAAATAATTAGGTTTAACAAACTGGGTAATAATTTTTTCATGGTAGTAATAGTTAAAATCAATTCGAAATTACGAAAATTTTCGAATCGTTTGTTAGCTAAAACATACCCTAATAAAACCCTGGGATGAACAAAAAACTCTTTTTAATAATAATAACAAATACAGGACACGCTAAAGTCCAATTGCAGCCTCCATTTTAACAACCCAAACTTGTATCACTATTTCCTAATTACGTCCTATCAGTCAATTTTTATACAATGATGCAAACAACTTTTTGTGCTAAAAAATTAGTTAGTATAAAATCTCTAAGACTTAAAAATCTATATTTGCTATGCCTTAAATATCATTCCCAAAATATTATTACATTATGAAACATATTTTCTTAGCTACAATTTTCGTTTTGCTTTTTGCACAAATAATTAAAGCTCAAACACACCAAACTCATTTACTCTCCTACACAACACTTTGCTTAGAAATTGCCGACCTAGATGATGATGGTGACCAAGATTTTTTAACGGGCGGTATCAGTAATTTACAATGGCAAGAAAATAATGGAAGTGGCGTTTTTACAAGCCATACCATTACTCAAAATTTTGATGAAACGCATGCATTTAAAGTTATAGATTTGGATGCCGATGGCGATAAAGATATTGTTGCTTCATCATTCACTACCGATCAAATCATTTGGTTAGATAATGATGGCAATGAAAATTTTACATTAACAACATTAAGCGGTGCTGCAGGCAGTTGCGCAGGTTTAGATGTAATTGATTTTGATAATGATGGTGACTTAGATGTGGTAGCAACTGGTTACAATAGTGATGAAGTTTTTTGGTTGCAAAATAACGGAAGCCAAGTATTTACCAAAACTTTAATTAGAGGTAATTTTAATGGAGCGGCCTCCATTAGAGTATTTGATGTGGATGCTGATGGTGATAAGGATATTGTTACTTCTGGAATACTTTGCGACAGCATCATTTTATTACGCAACAATGGAAATCAAACATTCATTCAACAATTTTTACACCCTTTAGATGGCCCCAGATCATTAAGATTGGTTGACTTTGATAATGATGGAGATACGGATATTACTTTTGCAGGAGATGGTGGTTTAGGATGGATTTTAAATGCTGGCGGTGTTTTAACAGTAAATCAATATAGCCCAACATACACACGCGATTTCTTAGTAGTAGATTTAAATAATGACAATTTTAAAGATTTAGTTTTTACCAACTATGCCGATGATTTTATTTCTTGGCAAAAAAACAATGGCAATCAAACCTACACTGGAATGGGTTATATTGATAACTTCATCAATAGTCCGGTGGCTATTGGTGCTGCCGACTTTACAGGCGATGGATTTAGAGATGTTATCGGTGTTTCTAATCAAGAAGTTAAATTTTACACAAATAATACTGGTTTAACTTTCACAAAAAAAGCACTTAATTATTACATGTACACAGCCAAATCGGCCTGCCATGGCGATTTTGATAATGATGGAGATGTAGATTTAATGGCGGTAGGTTATTTTAATGTTTACTTTTATAGAAATGATGGAAATGATCAATATACTACCATCAAAATATTTTCAACCAATAATTCCTTTGGTGGTGAAGAAATGCGCGCAGCCGATATGGATGGAGATGGCGATATGGACGTGCTCTACACTGAAGGTGTTGGAAATAAAATTGTTTGGCTCGAAAATCAAGGTGGTGGAAATTTTGTATATAAAATAGTTTTTAGTTTAGTTGACCCAAAGGGTGTTTTTGCTGTTGATTATGATTTTGATGGTGATATGGATGTAGTGTCAGTAACTGTTGAAACATTTTCGCTTTCGGCTGTTTATTGGTACGAAAACAATGGCAGTGAAGTTTTTACTGAGCATTTAGTGAATGGAAATTATGCTTTTCCCAATGGCATATTTGCAGTAGATGTTAATCAAGATAATTTTATGGATGTATTAGCTGCCTATTCTGGCACAGGCGGCTCGCAAAAAGTTATTCTACATGATGGGCAAAATGGATACAACATCCAGGTTAATAGTAATTCACAAGGAGCTAGTTCGGTTTATTCTATTGATATAGATAATGATGGCGATATGGATATTTTATCGTCAGGATTTAATGATTATGATATTATTTGGTACGAAAATCCTAGCTATACACCTCATACCATTGATGGCAATGCACAAGGAGCAACACATGTATTTGCAGGCGATATGGATGGCGATGGTGATATTGATGTAGCATCCACTTCAGCTACCGATGATAAAGTAAGTTGGTATGAAAACAATGGCAATCAATCATTCACAAAAAAAATCTTAGCCACTAATGTGCCCTATCCTGAATCAATTGAAGGTGGCGATATTGATGGCGATGGCATTATGGATTTATATAGCGTGTGCAAAGAATCACATAGCGTGGCACTATATAAAATTGGCCCAACACCGCCGCCTCTTGCATTAACCACATGTGGCGATTTATTTATCTCTGAATATATTGAAGGTTCATCAAACAATAAAGCCATTGAAATTTATAACGCAACTGGAGCAAACATTGACCTTTCAACCTACAGCATCGGTGTGTATTCCAATGGAAGTACATCTCCATCACAGTCGGCCACATTAACTGGCATAATTGCAGCCAACAGCACTTATGTTGTATCTCACCCATCTGCGGTAGCAAGCATTTTAAATAATGCCGATCAAACATTTGGTTTTAATTTTAATGGCGATGATGCAATAGGTTTATTAAAAGGCGGGCAGCTAATTGATATTGTTGGTAAAATTGGTGAAGACCCCGGCACAGAATGGAGCAATGGAGGTGCATCAACATTAGATAAAACTTTAGTACGTAAAGTAACTATTTCTAAAGGAAGTAATTTAAATGTACCATTTATAGCAAATGCAGAATGGAATGCGTTCCCTATTGATGATGCTACTTATTTAAGTGCACATAGCTCACAATGCGCTAATTATTGTCCTGCAAGTATTAGTATCAACGCATCATCAACAAGTTTTTGTGCTGGCACTTCAGTTACATTTACCACAAGTGCTGTAAATCAAGGTGTGTCACCTGTTTACCAATGGAAAAAAAATGGAGTAAATGTGGCTACAGGTGCTTCTTATACCACTACAACATTAGCAAATAATGATACTATAAAATGCATCTTGACAAGTAGTCAAACTTGTGCTATTGACCCAAGTACGAGTAATTCAATTATTGTTACTGTAAGTCCATCTGTTACACCAACTATTAATATTGCCACAAGTGCAACTACAATATGCAGTGGAACTAACATCACCTTTACAGCCAATGCTACAAATGGTGGAAGTGCCCCTACTTATGTTTGGAAGAAAAACGGAGCAACAGTTGGCACGAACTCCTCAAGCTATAGTAGTAATACCTTGGCCAATAATGATGTAATTACCTGCATCTTCACCAGCAATGCTTTATGCGTTTCTGCCAATAACATCACAAGCAACAATATTACAATCACTGTAATTCCATCAAGTACACCTGGCCTTTCAATTAACACTGCAAACACTTCTATTTGTGCTGGAACTAGCATTACACTTACCGCTACACCTGTAAATGGAGGAACAATACCTACCTATCAATGGTATAAAAACAACAACCCTATATCTGGCGCTACAAGTGTTAGTTATAGCACTAATACAGCTGCAAACAACGATATTTTTAAATGCATTCTAACAAGTAATATTGCCTGCGCTACTTCGCCAACCGCTACTTCTAACAATATTACAATAACTGTAAATCCACAACCATTAAACTCAATAGTGAGTGCTAATGGGGCAGTTACATTTTGTGTTGGGGGTTCTGTACTTTTAAGCGGAAATACCAATGGTGGAACATGGAATACAGGAGCCACAACGCCTTCAATAACAGCAACCACAACAGGTGCTTATTTTATTACTAATAGTAATTCTTGTGGCAATGTTAATTCTAATACAATTAATGTAATTGTTAATCCTACACCAACCGCATCAACAATTACAGCAGGCGGTGCAACAACATTTTGCGCAGGCAATACGGTTACATTGTCTGGCAATGTAGGCGGCACATGGAGCAATGGCGCCACAACACCCAGCATTAATGTAAATACCAGTGGTAATTATTTTGT
>CAIKXD010000287.1 GCA_903831265.1 uncultured Bacteroidota bacterium | reverse complement strand
TCTTTAATGATTTATCAGACCTAAGTGAATTCTTCACAGAAACAATTAAGGAAATCACTCTGGAAAAAGTCAAAACAACTTGCTCTTACAATTATATGTCTATTTGCACCTTTTGGTCTGGTATATAATTCATTTTAGTATAAATCATTTTCATTCAACTACTAGCGCTCTATAGTTTTAAAAGGCATTTGTGGACTGATGTTTAGGGCACGAGTCTGAAGACTCGCGCCAGATGAAGAGGGGAATTTTCTGTAATTGGTTGGCGTCCGATTTAGCAAAAGGGGGCGTAGCTGGCTGCCGTGCAGCGCGGAGCACCCGGGCCTTCTTTTTAGAAGGCTTTGCCCAAATAAATAGTTCGTTAGTTATATCTTATGATACAAGTCCAATATCCCATCTACCATGGCCTTCCACGAAAAATTCTTTTTTTCCTGTATCGTGTTTTTTACCATTTCGGCTTCTCTACTTTCTAAGTAAAAATCTTTAATATAATTGGCAATTTGTTGAGGGTCTCTATCAGCAACATAGCCGCATAATTGATGGGGCACCATTTCGGCCAAGCCGCCTACATTGGTTACCAGCATAGGTCTTTCGAAATGATAGGCTATTTGTGTTACACCGCTTTGTGTTGCAGTATGATAAGGTTGTACAATTAAATCGGCAGCACAGAAATAGTATTTTACTAAGTCGCTGTGAATGTAATATGTATTAAGAATTAAATGTTGCTCTAGTTGATGTTTTTGAATTAATTGCAAGTAGGGTTCGGGACTTTCGTAGAACTCGCCTGCTACAATAAGTGTAATGTTTAATTTTTTTATATGCTCATCGGCCATAGCTTTGAGTAATAAATCTAAGCCTTTGTATTGTCTAATGAAGCCAAAAAATAAAATGTAATGTTTTTTGGGATCTAGTTTCAACTTTTGCAGGGCATCGTGTTTGGTTACTTTTTCGCCAAAAGTATCGTAAATAGGATGCGGTATAAACGCCTTGTGTTGGTTATTAGTAAAGTTATTTAAATCGTTTAACACAGCTTTTGACATGGCCACAAAACCTTGACATGATTTTACAAAATAACGCGTAAAGAAACTATCGCCAAAGCGTTTTTCGTGTGGTATTACATTATCGGTAACGGCAATTACTTTTATTTTAGTGTTAAATTTAACAATGCGCATGATGGTGCCCAAACACGGCCCCATAAATGGAATCCAAAATCTTACAATTACCAAATCTGGTTTTTGTTTTTTTATTTTTAACGCGCTATTTATCCAGTTAAAGGGATTGATAGAATTAATAATTGTTTTAATGCTGATATCGGAAGGCGGTTTGCCAGTTTCGTATTGAGTGGTGCCCGGAAAGAGAAGCGATGGGTATTGCAACGAAAACGAGTAAATTTGAGTATCGTGACCTGCCTTAACAAACTCTCGGCAAAGCGATTCATTAAAATTGGCAATGCCGCCACGCAATGGAAAAGCAGGACCTACAATAATAACTTTCAATGCAATTGAATTAAAACAAGATGAATATTACTTATTGAAATCCCTTAATTTTAATGCTGTAAGCACTTTTTTAGTGTACAATGGAAAATCGCCATTAAGCATCCAGGCAAAGTATGATGGTTCACTTTTTAGCACTTCGCTTACAGGTTTTCCTGCATGTTTACCAAAGTTAAACACTTCAACACCTTTTTCATTATAAATAATTCGACCTGCTAAATCAACATTTTTATTGATGTTTGTAAACTCGTGCAGCACCTTAACATCATTTTGAACGGGCTTAGATTTTACACCATTTTTATCCTCATATTCAGCATCTTTATACTTATCTAATTGCGCTAAGAGTATTTCATAGGTTGCTTCAACATCTGCCTCGGCACTATGTGCATTAATAATTTCTTTGTTGCAGTAAAACCTGTAAGCCGCCTTTAAAGTTCTTTGTTCCATTTGATGGAAAATATTTTGCACATCTACAGTTTTTCTGTTTTCCAAGTCAAATTCAACTTCGGCACGTAAAAACTCTTCTACTAAAATAGGGATATCAAACTTGTTAGAATTATAACCTGCCAAATCGCTATTGCCTAAAAAATTAGCGATGGTTTTGGCCATTTTTTTAAAGGTAGGCATATCGGCAATATCTTTGTCGTAAATGCCATGTATCAGAGATGAAACAAGCGGAATTGGCATTTCAGGATTAATTCGTTGTGTAAGTTTTTCTTTGCTACCATCGGGTAAAATTTTGATAATACAAATTTCTACTATTCGGTCGGAAGCAACATTAACGCCTGTGGTTTCTAAGTCGAAAATTGCGAAAGGTTTGGTGAGTTTTAATTGCATTAATGTTGTATGTGTTGTAAATGATAACTATTTTGGTTTGGTAACTGGGCTTGCCTTTTTGGTTGCAGCAGGCGTTGATTTATCAGTTGCTGCGGGCTTTCCGTCTTTACCTTTAGCCTTTGGATCTGTTTTTCCACCTTTAGTTTTATCGCCAGCTTTTGCCGCTGGTGCAGTAAATAAAGGTTCAAGATTAATGGTCATTGGAATTACCTCTGTGAATTTTTTTCGATTATCAACATTAATATCCTTTTTATATGGTTTGTATCCATTGCAATTAACAATTAATTCATATTTTCCTGCATCAAGCGCTATTGCCACCTTGCCATTTCTGTAGGTTTTGTATTCGCCTTGTTTGTTACCCGTAGGAACATAGTTTACAATTACTTCGGCATTAATGCCCGCTTTACCAGTATCTGCAGCTGCAACAATATTTGCTGTTATTACAGAAAGTTTGGGTGCCACATCTTCAAAAACAACGCGGTATAAATCAAAATCACCAACTCCATCTTCTCTAACAGATGAAACATAGGCGCTTCTGCCATTTTCCATAAAACAAATCGTCATGTTATCTTCAGGGGTATTGATAGGATATCCTATATTAACAGGCTCTTTAAATTTTTGCGCTACACTATCAAACTCGGCTTCAAAAACATCATAGCCACCAATGCTATTAAAGCCTTGCGATGCAAAAAGAATTGCGTTTCCATCGGCTCTAATACGCGGAAAATCTTCACCGTAAGGCGTATTTAACTCTTCGATATTTACTGGTTTACCCCAGGTTCCATCGGGCAATTTTTTCGACATCCAAAGGTCGGAACTCCCCAGTCCATCCGCTCTAAAGCTTGCATACACCAAGGTATTTCCATCAGGACTTATAGATGCAGCCGACTCCACCTTATTTGTATTTATTATTTTTCCTAAATCTACCGCTAAACCAAAGCCGCTTTTTTCAAATTCAGAAATATAAATATCACCGTAAGAGTCTTCATGATCGATGTACACTAGCATTTGTTTCCCATCGGAGCTAAGCCCAACAACTTCTTCATCGTACTCTGTATTTAACTTTGCACTAACTCCTTTTGATTTTGTCCATGAGGAGTTTTTCCATTCAGAAATATACATTTCGGAAGTATAATAACCATCAGGATCTAACACTCCTCCTGTATTACCGGGACGTCTTGTGGTAAACACCACAAATGACTCGTTGGTAGGCAAAAAAGGATAGTAATCGGCAAACTCGGAGTTTACTTTTTTACCAAGATTTTCAAACGTTACATTTAATGGTTTTTTAATTAGCTCTTTAGCATTGTTACATTGTGCAATCTGCAAAGTGGCGAGTTCAATTTCATTCTTTTTTTTAGGGTTTAATTCTATAAATTTGTTGTAAGCATTAATTGCTTCATCAAATTTTAAGGCGTAATGATAAGCCATTCCTAAATCTGAATAATATTCTTTCTCGGCTTTGTCAGAAGTAAAATATTTCTCGAGATACTTGTATGCGGTTTCCTTTACAACGTTTGTTTTAAGCATGCAAATGGCAATACGTAAATTATATTCAGGATTATTATCGTCATTTTTAATTAACTCCAAATAGCTCCTTAATGCACCTTTGTAGTTTTTTGCATCGTATTGTTTTGGTGCATTCTCCACAGGATCTATTTTTTCTTGTGCCGATAATGAATTAGCTAAAAAAAAGAATGCTATATAAATAATTACACTTAATCGATATCTTAAAACCATAATTCAAAAAAATAAAATTACAAACTCATTTCACAAATATATAATATCTATTTTAATATCAGTTGCAAATCCACATGTAATATTAAAACTTAGAGAAAAGCGCCTATTATTTAACCCGGATTCCAAGTTATACCAATGTAAGATTTTAAATTATGGTGGGTTCTAATCCAAATCGTTTTTCAAGAAAGACTTTGGAACTATCCCAAGGTCTGAAACATCAATTTGTAAGAGTTTTTTGCTGTTATCATCAGTAGCATAAATCCATTTTCCAGCTGCGTCGAAACGCACACATGTAATTGTGCCACTTGCGTTTTTAACTTTAATTTCACGCTTTAAAGTCATTTGATCTAAACTCCAAACATTAACAATTTGATCAGAAGAGGAGGAAGCAAGGTATCTATCATCATCGCTAAAGGATAAAGAAAATATTTTTTTTTGACTCCCAGATAAATGATATTTTGCATATTTATTTTCAGGTTGAATAAGCTTACAAATCCCATTGTCAAATCCACAAGCTACAAATTTATCATCATTAGAAACCTCAATACAACGCATATATTCATCTTCAATGCTCATTACTTTTGTAAAACTTCCATCTACAGTACTTACATCAAAAAAATGACCGCTGCTGCTGCTGCAAAATAATTGAGTTCCCGTTTTATTAAATGCTAAATCAGTAAAAACACCATGATGACTTTTAAATTGATACAATAATTTTTCAGTTTCTAATGAAAAAACCATTCCCATTTTAGTTGAAGTGCACACCGCTATTTGGCTACCATCGCGAGAGACAGCTATTGCAAGCAGGTTGTTTGCACCAACAAGAATTGACTTAACAAGCTTTCCACTTGCTGTTTCATATAAAAGAATTGCGTTTTTATTAGTGCTGTTTTTACCTACAGCAAATATTTTATCGCCATTAATACTGAAGCAAATATCATTAATCTCTTCTAATGATGTTTCAAATGAGTTATTGATAACATTTTTACCAGTAAGCACTATTTGAATTTCTTTACTATCGGCAATGGCCATATGCTTTTGTGTGGCGTTGTAAATTATTTTTTTATTGCTTTTGTTTCGCAAGGTAATTTCTTCGCTTTGTGCAAAAGCAGAAATGTGAACAACACAAAAAAGCAAACTTAAAACAAGGTGTTTTAAGACCATACACTTATTTTTATTTTTAAAAATTATTACCAATTTATTAGTCTTAATATAATTATTATAGCTTTAATAGCCGAGCCAAGATATACTATAACACGCTAAATAATATTATAATTATTAATGACCGTAAATATAAAAAACATAGCCTGCATAGCGTTATAAATAAATATTATTGGCCTGATTTTAGCAAAAAAGCGGTTGTTTTAATCTGTAAATGTGTCTTTAAAATTACTGTAAGTTCTCCATTTTTCTAATACCTTTAGCATATCTGGTGCTAATTCTGAGTCAAAAAACATTGATTCTCCGGAAACAGGGTGCACAAAACCAAGAGACTTTGCATGTAAAGCTTGGCGATTTAAGAGTTCAAAGTTATTTTCGATAAACTGCTTGTACTTTGAAAAGGTGGTGCCTTTAAGTATTTTTTTTCCTCCATACAATTCATCACAAAACAGAGGATGGCCAATGTGTTTAAAATGCACCCTTATTTGATGCGTTCTACCTGTTTCGAGTTTACATTCAACTAAGGTAACGTAACCAAATCTTTCTAAAACTTTATAGTGTGTAACTGCATATTTTCCTTGCTCCTCCGAGTCAAATACATCCATTTGTTTGCGGTCGCGAATATTGCGCCCAATAAAACCTTCTATTCTACCTGAGTCTTCAGCAAAATCTCCCCAAACAAGAGCAATATAACTTCTTTTAGTGGTGCGATCGAAAAACTGCTTAGCTAACTTAGCTAATGCAATTTCATTTTTAGCAACCACCATAATACCTGTAGTGTCTTTATCTAAACGATGCACCAAACCAGGCCTTGGGCTGTTTTCGTTAAACAATGGCAGGTCTTGAAAATGGTGCATTAAGGCATTTACAAGCGTTCCAGAATAGTTTCCAAAACCAGGATGCACCACTAAACCCGCCTGTTTATTAATCACCACTAATTGATCATCTTCATAAACAACAACTAAAGGAATATTTTCGGGCTGTATTTCTGTAACCCTTGGTGGATGAGCCATTACAATGCTTATCACATCAAATGGTTTCACCTTATAATTCGACTTTACCGGTTTATCATTTACCAAAATATTACCAGCCTCGGCTGCCTGTTGAATTTTGGTTCTTGTGGCATTTTCAATTCTAGTCATTAAAAATTTATCAATTCTTAATAACTGTTGCCCTTTTGTCATCACCAATCTGTGATGCTCAAATAAATCTTGTTCTTCGGTATCTGGCTCTTCGTTAATAGTCATTTATTTTTATTTGATTAGCAAATGCTGATTTGTTTATAGTTTCTTTTAGTAAAGCCAATTCGCCAGATTTAATTTTTAGTTTGTAGTTCACTAGTTCAGCAAAAAATTTTTCATCAAAGGCAATATTAAATCCTTTCAACAAACGGTCTATTTCTGATTGTAAATTGTAGCTAAAGGTAATACTAATATTGTTTCTTAAAACAACTTCGATGGGTTTAGCTAAACTTAAACAATCAATAGCGGCTTGTTTGTATGCTTGTATTAAGCCTGAGGTGCCTAATAAAGTGCCTCCAAAAAATCGAACCACAATAATTATAATATCGCTTAATTTAAATGATTCTATTTGGTTAAGTATTGGTTTTCCGGCAGTGCCAGCTGGTTCTCCATCATCACTACTTCTTAATTTGCTATTGTTTACACCCAACTTATACGCAAAACAAAAATGACATGCCCCTTTAAATCTTGCATCTCTTCTATACCTTTCTAAAAGTACTTTTGCTTCTTCTGCTGTTTTAATAGGATGTGCAAAGGCTAAGAATCTACTTCCTTTATCTTTAAAAGTAGCCTCAAAAAGCTGATTGATTGTATAATAAGTATCGTTCAATCAAACTAAATTAATGCAATTAAAACAATAGCAAATATGCTCAGAAATATCCCTGCTGTGTTTAATTTGCTCAATTTTTCTTTAAAAGCTATAATACTTATGATAGTGCCCAAAACCACTATCGACATGTTGTTTACAGGAAAGAAAGTAGAGGCATTTAAAAAGTTGCTTTCGAGCGATTTCATTACTAAAAACATTGAAAAAAAATTGGGAATTCCTAAAACCAAGCCTGTGATTATACTTTTGGTGTGCCAAATGGTTTTTTTCATTATCAATAGCGATAAAAACGAAAAAGTACCGCCAATAGCAGCAAACATAAATGCAGTAGAAAGTATATATTCGTTACTAATTTGATTGCCTGTGAAGGTTCTTTGTAAATAGTTGATAAGAGCATCAATACCTCCACATCCTATAAATAAAATTACAGGTAAAAGATAATGCCATTGTGTTGTAATCTTTACCGATTGGTTCGACTTTTTATAACTTACCATCACCACAGCAATCATGGCCAATACAATACCTGCGATTTGCACAGGGCTCAGCGTTTCATGATATAAATACACCGCCAATGTTACTGGAATTACTATTGACATTTTGTTGGCAACAGATGCCACTGAAACACCAAAAACAACTGTTGTTACAGATATTAAATAAAATAAACTCACAAACAGCATTCCTAAAACCATAGCATATAGCACCCAAGGTTGTTGCATTATAAAACCCAAACTAAACTGCTGTGGTGCTATTTGAAACCCTA
Organism: uncultured Bacteroidota bacterium; assembly: GCA_903831265.1. GTDB lineage: Bacteria > Bacteroidota > Bacteroidia > UBA4408 > UBA4408 > CAIKXD01. The sequence continues at coordinate 9,603 of CAIKXD010000287.1, read as the reverse complement.
AAAATGCTGCTACAAAATAGTTTGCTACAATGGCTTGAAAGCTATCAATACCAAATTTTGGAAACAGCCTAAAAAGGAGAATTATTCCCGTATTAACTAATATACATAATAAGATAAATATCATAAACTAAGATTGGGTTTAACTATTTTGTAAGTATCATTAAAATTAGTGATGCTATTAATCTCCACAATCTCAAACAAATCGGGTGCTTTTAAACCAGATTGCCATTTGAAATTGGATGTAAAAATATGAGCTTCACACCAGCTATTGCTGTCAATAAACATTTGAAGTGTTTTTGGGCCGCCTTCAACAAGTATTGATTGAATGTTTTTTTTATACAATGTGTCAAAAATTTCAGTTATAACATCTTCTTTATTATTCAACTTAAAATAGCTTACTGTTTGTGTATCTTGGTTTGGTGCTAATGTAAAAACAAAGGTTGGCATGCCATCTGTAAATATTTTTAAATGTTGAGGCAAGCTACATTGTAAATCAATTATTACTCTAATTGGGTTTTTGCCAAACCAGTTTCTAGTTGTTAATTGAGGATTATCATTTAACGCGGTATTATAACCTACAAGTATAGCTGCTTGCTTGCTTCGCATTTTATGTACAATAGCATCGGAATACCAATTGGTAATTTTATTTGACTTGGTTGAACCTTTCAATCGGCCAATATATCCATCTTCAGTTTGAGCCCATTTTAAAACAACATAAGGTTTTTTGTAAGTATGAAAATGAATAAATCTTTTATTTAATTCCTTGGCTTCTTTTTCTAATACACCAACAATTACCTCAACACCTGCCTGCTTTAGTTGAGCAACACCTTTCCCAGCTACCACAGGATTAGGGTCGAGACAGGCTATTACTACTTTTGCAATTTTATTTTCAATAATTAAATTGGTGCAAGGTGGTGTTTTTCCAACGTGTGCGCAAGGTTCAAGGCTAACATAAATTGTGGCACCCTCTAATAAAGCTTTATCTTCTACTGTGCTAATTGCGTTTACCTCGGCATGAGGGCCTCCAAATTGTTTGTGATAACCTTCGCCAATTATAGCATTTTGTTTTACCACAACAGCGCCAACCATGGGGTTTGGAGCAACCCATTGTTCGCCAGTGGCAGCCAATTGCAAACAGCGTTGCATAAATAATTCGTGATAATGCATGCCACAAAAGTAAGAAGCCGCAGCTAATAAACTAACTACGGCTTCTTAAAATTCTAGTTTTTGGTTTTTACTTATTGATAACCATTTTTTTGTAATGCTTTTTATTGCTTTCAGTAACTTGAATTAAATAAACGCCCTCCCCTAATTCTGGCAAGTCAACTTTTAGTTGCTGTTTTCCCGCAGTTAATATGCTACTCCATACTGTAGTGCCCAACACGGAGATGATATCAATCTCAATTTGATTTTTAAAATCGTTTTTTATTGATAATGTAAAATTACCATTATTGGGGTTAGGGATGATTTCAAAGCTGCTTAAGTTTGGTGAATGACGCTCAATCCCATCAAAAATATTATCTCTTCTAACTGTATTAGATCGTGATTTAAGACTGGCTGCTCTTAAGGTATCACAAGCATCATCTAAAGGAACAGTAATCCAATAAGCCAAGGAATCATCATTAGTATTAACGTTTACATCGGTATAGCTAAACACATTACTTGAAACGTTATCAAATATCGTATCTGGATTTGTTAAGGTTTGTTTATGCAATTCAAAAATACCGAAAGGCAAACCACCATAAGCATTCCATGTTAAATCATAAGTTACTCCATTATTAGAAGTATTTGCTTTTATATTAATTGTTGTATGATACAAAGTAGGGATACTAGTTCCACCACAAACATCTTTAAGTGCTAAACCATACGTGTAATAATGCGCAGCTGTATTTACCGGATCAAGTGAATCGCCCCAGGTAGGAAGACTAATATTATCTATATCTTCGTAACTGTAAAATTGAGCTGCTCCATCATAAGGAATTACAGCAATAGTATCATAACCAAATTGGATATCGGATTTTCTTAAAAGTAAAAAACTATCTAATTGCACAGATGTTACTGGATTTACCCAATACACAAAATTATGTTGTGTAGGTTCATCTACGCTTACAAAACAAATTGCACTTGGATCGGGACCAAAATTAGCTATAGGTAAAAAAGCCGAATTTGTACAGCCATTATTATCGCTTACAATTACATTGTATATACCAGTTTGCGAAATTGTAATTGTTTGTTGATTTCCAATAATGTTAGGACTTATTAATTTTTGCCATCCATAAGAGGCATAACCAGCATTAGCTTGCAATGTAGCAGTGTTGTTTGGAGTGCAGGGGTCAAAAGGATCAACAATTGAAATAACCGGAGCTGCTGGCGGTTGATTAAATACAACTTGAACTACATTTGACATGCTAACACAATTATTGGCAGAGTCGGTCACCAAAACACTGTAATAGCCTGAGTAACTTAGCTGAGTGCCATTGTAAAAGCAATTGTAACTTGATGTATTTGCACCTCCAATCACCGAGCCATTAAAATACCATTGGTATGATGCCCCTGAGATTTGATTGGTTGTTAATAATACAGGAGTGCCACTGCATCCTATTATAGGTCCTGCTTGATTGATAGCTGCCTGGTTGGTGCAATTGCTTCCCGCAATGTTAATCGAAAAAGTAGCAGGTATAGTATCGATACAACCTGTAACTATATCTTGAGCAATTAAAATTACTGTATAAACTCCATTGTTGTAATAGGTATAAGAAAAGTTTTGTGCATTATTAAATTGAGTAAATCCATCACCAAAAATCCATGTAAAATTATATTGACCTAAAGCTGCATAAGGATTTGTAAAATTAACAACATAAGGTGGTAGCTGTGTAAATGAAATTGGACTTGCTGTAAAACTTATTCCAAAAGATACTTGATTATAATTAATATCAACTGTATCAGCATCACTACATAATCCGTCACTTACCTGCACAATATAGGTTGTATTTGCACCTGGAGATGCTACCGGATTTGCAATAGTTGTATTGCTTAAACCTTGCGCTGGGGTCCAGCTATAATTTACATTGCTAGTTCCTGTGTAATTTAATGCAACATTTAATTGAGCAGTATTTCCACAACTAATGGTTTGGTCTGAGCCAGCATTCACAGATAAATTTACTATTGAAATGTTTTGACTGGCTGAATTAGTACAATTATTTGCATCATTATAAATGTAAGTTATCTGAAAATTTCCTGCGCCATTAATTGTTGGATCAAATTGATTTCCTCCAACCACTCCACTTCCTGCATAAGTTCCTCCAATTGGACTACCTCCAATTAAATTAAACGGCACCAAACCATTACACACAACTGCAAAAGTATCGAGTGTAACAATGGGTAATGCAAAAACTTGAATACTTGATGTGTCGGAGTTTACACAGCTATTTGCATCAGTATAAGTATAAGTAATAATATGAGAGCCAGTTCCAGCAGATAAAGGCGAAAATATATTTCCTGAAACACCAGTACCCGAATATATACCACCTAAAGGTAAACCTCCATTTAAAGTAATAGGAGTACCATTAATACAGGTTTGTGTTGGTGTTGAAAATATAATTTGCGGTAAATCATTAACAACAATAGTAATTGTATCATAACCAACACAACCATTTGTAAAAGTAACTGTATAAATTACGTCATGACTTCCTACACCAGCAATTGCAGGATTAAATGTATTGCCAATAACGCCATTTCCGGTGAAAGCACCGCCAACTGGAGCATAAACAAATGACACTGGATTGCTATTAATACACAACGGTGAAATTTCTTGTAACACAGGCGAAGATCCTAATGTTACATTGATGTTTTGAGTAATTGAAGCCGAACAACCATTACCATCTATGTAGGTATAGTTAATGTTAAATGTGCCTAGGCCTGCTGTTACTGGGTTAAAAGAGTTTCCAACAATACCTACTCCAGTAAAGGTTCCACCTACTGGTGTTCCTGTTAAATTAATTAAACCGCCATCTAAACAAACTGTGCTGGGAATCACAACTGAAACAATTGGTGCAGCAGTTAGCGTTATATTTTGACTAGCAGAGCCCACACAACCATTATTATCTGTATAACTGTATTGAATAGTGGTTGAGTTTCCTGAAACTAATGCCGGATAAAAAATTGAATCATTTAATACGCCTACACCTATATAAGCACCACCAATTGGTGTACCACTAGCAAGTATGATATTTCCTTCATTAGAACAATAAGTTGCTGTTGTTGGTATATTTACAATTGGCAATGCATTAACATTTATAGCATGTGTTGCTGTTGCAGTGCAGCCACTATTAACATCGGTAAAAGAGTAGCTAACATTAATTACACCTGCAGCATTTGCCGTAATGATATTAGCGCTTGGTAATCCATTTACCAAAAGAGTACCTCCTGATGGTGAAAACAAAAGATTGATTGAGGCTCCAATACAAACAGAAGAAGGTAAATTGTATGACACAATTGGTGGTTGATTTACAAAGATAAATTGTGTTGCTGATGCATTACAGCCGTTTGCATCTGTAAAAGTATAAATAATTTGATGATTTCCGGGACCCTGTGTTGTTGGGTCAAATTGCACACTAGGATTTCCATCAACTGTGTAATTGCCTCCTAATGGTAATCCGCCTGTTAATGTAAAAGATGCATCAATTAAACAAACCGAAGCAAACGGAGTTAAAGTTACGGTGGGTAAACTATTTACAACAATATTATCTGAAGCACTAGCTGCACACCCATTAATACCGGTATAAATGTAGTTGATGTTGAATATACCTTGCCCTGCTAAGCTTGGAAAAAAGCTTCCTCCAAACACACCTTGCCCACTATATACACCAATACCACCTAACGGCAATCCACTTCCTCCATTTAAAGCAATGGCATTTGCATTGATACACAAGTCTGAAGGGGCGTTAAAAGTAACTGTTGGTAAAGTTTTAATTTCTATATCACTTCCATTGTTAGTACCAATAGTGTTTGGATTGCTTGCTTTAACACGTATGCGATAGGCATTGCCGGCAGTTGTTCCTAAGGGAATTGTACCGCTTATATTTCCAGAGTTTATTGATGCAATAGAACCAATTGCTATAGGAGCCACAAAGCTTCCTGTAACATCGCTCAACTCTGCTGTGAAGTTATTACCAGCATTAAAAACACCATTTACCGAGTACGAAATATTAAATGCTTCTCCTTCGCATATTGAGTTATTGCTCAAAGGCAAGGTGCTTATTGTTTGCGCCTCTGATTTTGCTATTACAAAACCGATTAATGCTAATCCAAATACAACTAGTTTATTCATAATATTGATTCTAAAGTTCAAAAAATATCTTCCTTATTTATTGATGATTAATCTCTTGTTTACAACCCTCTTGTTGCCTGTTACTTGCAGTTGATATACACCCTGTGCAACTTGCTCTAATGGTACAAAAATGTTAGTTTTTCCGTTCAGTTTTTCTAGTTGCTTTATCCAAACTACGGCTCCAATCTTATTGTAGATAACAAGTTTTAAATCTTCTGCAATTGTGGTTTCGATATTAATATTAAACACCCCATTGTTTGGATTCGGGAATGCATTAACTTCAAAAAGTTGGGCTGATTGTTCTAACCCCAAAGCGTTACCGTAGCCAATAGTATTTGAAATAGATTGATGATAAACATTGCTATCGCTATTACAAAGGTTATCAAGGTTTGCTCTTACCTGATAATAAACATATCCTGATGGATAAGCGGGAGGCGATAAATCCTTAATTGAATAAATATTTGCATTACTATTAAAGGTGAAAGCACTACTTGCAGGCGACATTGCATTAGCAGATGGCCCTCTATATAAAGTGTAGCTTAATGAATCTATACCAATATATTTGGTAAAGAAGACTTCAAGACTATCACCATTTCCTAGAGGTGTTATGGTAGTTTTTATAGTACCATGTATATCACCGAGTGTGGTCATATTCCCACAGCTATCCTTAACTGCTAATCTATAACGATTATTATTAATATCTGGCAGTGAGGCGGTATCTAAAAACTCGCTATTGTTGTTATAATCTACTCTTCCTATTTCGTTATAAACTCCAGCCAGATTAGATTCTTTATAAACCACAAATGAATCAATTGAAGTTGTGAGTGGCTTTTCCCAAATAATTCTGTTTTTGTTTAGCAATGTATCAACTGTTGAAACACAAATGTATTGTGGCAACATATTGCTTCCATTAACTTCAAATTCTAATGATTGTGCATAACAACCATTGGCATCAAAACCCTGCACCCAATAACTGCCAGAAGTATTAATGACAATACTACTTTGTGTTGAACCTGTTGACCACAAATAAGAACTGTAACCAGCATTTGCATTTAGGGTTAAGGATCCACCACCACAAAAGTTATTGGAGCCTGTGCTTGTTATAAACGGAGTTGATGGCAAAGGAAGTACTGTAATATATACAGGACTAGAAAGATTAATACAGCTACTGTCTTCTACACCTACTGTATAATAGCCTGTAACCGATGGTGCATAAGTACTGCCAAAACCTGCCTGAAGTGGAATGCCGTTATAATACCATTGATATGAAAAATCAGCTCCAGTATTACACCCTAGCAAGAAGTTTTGATTAGCACATATAGTAGTGCTGTAGCTGCTGTTATTGGGAATTAATACTCCATCAATAAAAACATTGGCACTATCGTTACAAAAAACACCATTGTTACATGTTATTAAATTCGACATCACCAAAGTATCTACACATCCACTTCCAAGTGCTGTTGCAATAAGTTTAACCGTAAAACTTCCATTGCTTGTGTAATTATGATACACAGGTTGAAAACCACTATAAGTGGTACCATCACCAAAATGCCATACAAATGAATAGTTTGAAGGATTTGGCGTATTGTTTGTAAATAATACAATAAATGGTGCGGTATTTAATATTTGCGCACTTGGTGTTACTCCCAAATTAAAATTGGGTTGAGAAACCACTACTAAAACCGTATCGTTTGAGCTACAAACTCCATCACTTACGGTTAATACATAGTTTGTTGAACTAGATGGTGTGGCAACTGTATTTTGAGTGTTGGTGCTACTTAAGCCCAAAGAAGGACTCCATGAATAATTTAGCAATCCATTGCCCGAATAATTACTTTGTGCTTGCAGCAATGCAGATGTTGTGCAGGTTATACTTTGATCTATGCCAGCATTGGCCTGTAAAGTATAAGTATTATAGTTAATTGTTACAGAATCCACACAGCCATTTCCATCAGTATAAGTATAGCCTAAAGTTTGTGTTCCATTAGGCAAGGCTGTTGGGTCTAATACCCCGTTGATAATACCAATTCCATAATAAGTACCCCCTAATGGCAGACCATTGTTTAATACAATATTTCCTGCGCCAGAGCATATATTACCCAATGAAGAAAGGCTTGCAGATGGTAATGAATTAACAACTATATTGGCATAAGCAGCTCCACTGCAACCATTAACATCGGTAAAAGTATAATCGATTGCAAAAGTACCACCCCCACTTAAATTGCTATTAAATAATCCATTGCTAACAAAGTTACCAGTATAAACACCCCCGAGAGGTAAACCATTGTTCAGCGTTATTAAACCTGCATTTCCGCAAGTTGCTGTATAGTTGGTATGCGTTACGGTTGGTGCGGCATTAACTATTATATTTTCACTAATAGTATCTGCGCAAGAGTTATTGTCTGTAAATACGTACAACAAGTTAAAATTACCATTGCCGGCTATGGATGGATCAAACATATTATTACTTACCCCTGTTCCACTGTAAACACCGCCTATAGGTTGTGCAAATGTAAGCGCAAAGGCATTATCATTACCACAGATTGCAGGCAATGATATACTACTCAAAACAGGCAAGGCATTTACATTAATTGTTTGGTTTGAGGTTGATATGCATCCATTTCCATCTATAGTTTCATATTGAATAAGATGAACACCAACACCTGCAATTACTGGGTCGAAAGTATTTGATACCACTCCAACACCACTGTAAATACCACCAGCTGGGCTTGCAGAATTTAATGTAATTGGTGTTGTGTTTAAGCAAACAGGAGAGATTGGGGCAAAATTAATAGCTTGTGGTGTTAAAACTGTAATATTTTGAGTTGTACTTACACTGCAACCATTAGGGTCAGTAAATGCATAAGTAATGTTGTTTATTGGGTTGGCAAGATTAGGATAAAATACACCACCTAATACACCTGAGCCTGTGTAAATGCCACCCGCAGGAAGTCCTCCTGTTAATATTAACGGTGCGGCTGTTTCGCAAATATTAGCAAAAACAGGCAAACTAACAACAGGAAGTGGATTAATAGTAAATTGTGTTGAGATGCTATTTCCACAACCATTGGCTGGACTATAATTATAAGTTAATGTATGAAGTCCTGCCGAAAGAGTATTTGTATTAATTTCAGTTGCTAAAATACCATCAATTAAATAGGTGCCACCTACAGGGAATCCATTATTTAAAACAAATGTTCCGCTATTTAAACATAAACTAGCAACTGGTAACAATGTAATTTGCGGCAATGGATTCACAATAACATCAAAACTAGTTATAGAAGAACAGGTATTTACATCAGTATATTGATAAGTGATAGTATGAATTCCAGCACCAGCTGTGGTTGGATCAAAAGTTGTTCCCACAACACCATTTCCTGTAAATACTCCTCCTAATGGCGAGCCCGTTAATAATGTTGGTGTATCATTTAAGCATAATACCGTTTGTGTTGCAAAAGCAGTTACAACAGGCGCAGCATTAATGGTGTAGTTTTGAGTTGCAGTAGCGATACATCCATTGATATCATTTACCATATAGTCAACATTGTAAATACCTGCAGGAAGTAATGTTGGGTATAAAACATTATTGATAATTCCCGCTCCAATATAATTTCCACCTATAGGTGTTCCTCCGCTTAGTACAACTGCTGCACCACCTTCGCAAGAGAGTGTATTGGGCAAGTTTAAAGAAGCCAAAAAAGGTGTGTTTACAATAACCTCAACCGCATCTGATGTTTGGCTACAAGCATTTCCGTCAGTGTAAGTAACCGTATAAATTCCTGAAGCACTCACATCTATCGACTGTGTGTTTTCTGAGTTACTCCATATATTTCCGCCAGGTTCATTTGAAGCTAAAGTTACCGTAGAGCCATTACATATTACTAGTGAACCAAACGCTGTAATTACAGGCTGCGCAGGTAAAGCATTTACTGTTACATTTATTGGCGCTGAGGTTGAAGAGCATCCATTAACATCGGTGTAAGTAACATCAACATTATAAGTACCAACACCATTAATATTAATAAAGTCTGTTGTTGATGATGTTGACCATGAATTACCTCCAACATAACTTGATGTTAAATCAACACTACCACCAAAACAGAATGTTGTTGGACCGCTGGCTGTAATCACCGGTTGCGCAGGTAAAGCATTTACTGTTACATTTATTGGCGCTGAGGTTGAAGAGCATCCATTAACATCGGTGTAAGTAACATCAACATTATAAGTACCAACACCATTAATATTAATAAAGTCTGTTGTTGATGATGTTGACC
>CAIKXD010000286.1 GCA_903831265.1 uncultured Bacteroidota bacterium | reverse complement strand
GGCGTGTTGATTTCATTAAACGAATCCAAATGGAAACCATTTTTTATAATGTATTCAGAAACACAATTCGAATCTTATTCAACGACTATTCAAATAGCGATAAGCGAAAAGAAATACAGGCTGAATGTAATGAAAAAACAACATTGTATAATGCCAAACTAACAAAAGTAGTAGAATTGTTAAAAGAGCTCGTAAACAATAATGTTGAATTTGTCGAGTATTTCAATTATAAGAGTATTAATGAAGATGATATTCAAAGTTGTATTGCCAATAAATCGGAAAATTGTATTGAAAATGCTACATCTATTTGTAAAATGTCAAAGGACGACGATAAATGTGTTATCACATTTCCTGCGAATAATTTAGTTACTAAAATGCCCAATGAGGAGTATTATTATGGTAGAATGGCTGATGAACTCATTCGATATAATCGTATCAAATCTTTTATATTCAAGCCACAAGCATATTTATCATTTGGCCAGATAAAATACAACTTACGTGATAATGAAATTATTGTCCTGGAAGATATGCTCACGCAGGAATTTTTTGACAGTATGATTCCATCGGATATAAATATATATGCCAAATACAACACATATGATAATGCAGAACCAATAATATCACAGAGGTACAATTCAGAGATTAAAATGGATGAAATAATTAATCCACATCAGAATATGATTTGCCAAGGTTCAGAACCCGAAAAAATAAGTTCAACATATTGGAAAAATTGTTTCCCAAAAACCTATAGGGAAATTACATATAAGGGAAGTCATTTGTGCGCATTATATTTGATTATTGATCTAGTACAAAAGTTTAAAGGAACAAGTATGACAATTGAAGATGTTAAATCTGATTTGGTTGACGAATATAAACGCATTGTGACGAGAACAGATGATGAAAATGAAGGCGAACTAATTATTGACATTGATCGTAATCAGAAAGTGATTGATCTTTTAAATGACGAAGGACAATATGACGTTAAACAGTTAATATCCAGAGCAATGACGTTTGAGCAAATGATACTTCACGATGGATTTAAACCAGTAAATTTTGATTTATGGATTTTGTTGAATAAATATCAAATACCTTCTATAATCATTTCAAATAAGCCGTTATTGGAAACAAATCAGCAGCGCACTGAGTTTGTCTGTTATAAATCAGACGACGGTTTGTACTCATTCATTGTTGTTCCCGCAATGTATTCGAGACAAGTGAAAAAAATCCCCGAATATAAATACATAGTTAATGAAAATGGCAGTGAAAAAATAAACATTTTGGATCTAGAAAGAGTCAAAAATAACTTATTAAACTTTGACAATATTGATGCCGCAATAAATGACGATGAATACAATTATGGTATTGAAGAATTCTTCGATCAAAATATATTTAAAAAGAAAGCATATAAGAAACACGTCTATAAAGGAAAGGTTAAAGAGGGAGAAGACATTTCTAGTTTCGAATCCGAACCTAGTGAAACTATAAAGATCGCAAGAAAGGAAGGATTAGAGGCAGTGAAAGCACTCGCAGATATTTCAGAATTGGAAGAAGAAGCGCCAATACAGACGCCAAAGAAAGCGGTTACAAAGAAGGTTAAGTCTAAGGTTAATGTAGGTGGTAAAAAGGTTACTAGACGCCGGCGTCGTTAATTTAAGTTAAAAATTAGTTAAG
>CAIKXD010000285.1 GCA_903831265.1 uncultured Bacteroidota bacterium | reverse complement strand
TTACTATATACTTCTCATGCTTTTTCCTTGTAAATAGATGCAATTATTATTAAGGACACTCTACAAAAAAAAGATATTTATAAAAATTCATATTGGCTATAAGTAGTATAAAAAATATAGATATAGCCAAAATAAAAAACGTATATAATATAAATCTCAATACTTGCTCTAATATGTTGAAATCTGCGCAAGGGATTGGAGCGGATATCCTTTTTATGGCGTGGCAAGTGCGCTGCAATAAAAAGATAGGAGTAAGAGCCCGGTGCCGCTTGTACGTTATGTTTGTTGTTAATTTAAATGCTTTTAGCGGCATGTGCCCAAACACTTCAATTGTATATGCTTAATTTTTTTTAATCCAAATTACGCATTATCATTGGTAAATGCCAATCGGAAATAGGTTTGGGACAATGCCATAAAACAAATTTGCGCCGTTACTTATTTCACATCGGTATTAGCTTAAATATATTATCTTTGAAATAATTATTAGGATATATGTCGAAGAAAAATAAAGGGAATCAGCAAAAAAACAAAACCGCGTTGTTTAAAGATATAGTGGCTGTTTTTAATCATAATCCTAAAAAGCTATACAACTATAAACAATTAGCAGCCGATGTGGGAGTGCACTCCGAAGCAGAACGTATGTTAATAAGCCATTTGCTTGATGATTTAAAGAACCAAAACTTTTTGGAAGAAGTAGAAAGAGGTAAATTTAAATTAAAATTGAATGAAAAATATATTACAGGCCGTATAGAAATTACACAAAGTGGAAGTGCTTATGTAATTAGCCCCGATAGCGAAAACGATATTTTTATTTCACAGCAGAATGTGCGTGGCGCTATGAATAATGATACCGTAAAAGTTTATTTATTACCCACACGTGGTCGTAAGCCCGAAGGTGAAGTGGTGCAAATTATAAAACGTTTTAAAGAAGAGTTTGTGGGTATTTTAGAGCTCTCGAAAAATTTTGCTTTTTTAGTTAATGATAACAACAGAAATAGCCCAGATATTTTTATTCCGCTGGGTAAACTCAATGGTGCTAAGCATGGCGATAAGGCTGTAGCAAAGGTAATTGAATGGTCGGAGACTGGTAAAAATCCCACTGGTGAAATTATACGTGTGCTAGGAAAACCAGGTGAAAACAACACCGAAATGAATGCTATTATGGCCGAATATGGCTTGCCAGTTGAGTTTCCGGTTGAAGTTGAGGATGAAGCAAAAAATATTGCCCTAGAAATAAGTGCTTCAGAAATAAGCAAACGCAAGGACTTTAGAGGTAAAACTACATTTACCATTGATCCTGTTGATGCAAAAGATTTTGATGATGCCCTATCTATCATTAAACTTCCTGATGGGCATTGGGAAATTGGTGTACATATTGCCGATGTTGCACATTATGTAAAGCCAGGTTCATTGCTTGATGCAGAAGCAATTAATAGAGCTACTTCGGTGTATTTGGTAGACCGTTGTGTGCCTATGTTGCCCGAAGTGTTGAGTAACCATGTTTGCTCTTTGCGCCCCAATGAAGAGAAGTTGTGTTTTAGTGCTGTTTTTGTAATGAATGATGACGCTGAAATATTAGAGCAATGGTTTGGTAGAACCGTGATTTTGAGCGATAGAAGATTTAGTTATGAAGAAGCGCAAACTGTTTTAGAAACCGGTGTTGGCGATTACAATGCAGAATTGATTGCACTAAATACACTAGCAAAAAAATTACGTGAGAATCGTTTTAAAAATGGCTCCATTGCTTTTGAAAAATCGGAAGTGAAATTTAATTTGGATGAAAATGGTAAACCTTTAGGTGTATATTTTAAAGAAGCAAAAGATTCAAATAAATTGATAGAGGACTTTATGTTATTGGCCAACCGTAAAGTAGCAGAATATTGTGGCAAAATAAAAACAGGTGGCGACAAAGAAAAGAATGAAAATGCCAAGCACCGTCCAATGGTGTATCGTATACATGATAATCCAAATCCTGACAAATTACTTGAATTTGCGGGCTTTATTAGTCGTTTTGGTTATAGTTTAAAAACATCAAATAAATTGCAAACGTCAAAAAGTATGAATAAATTGCTGAGCGATGTAGCAGGTAAACGCGAAGCAAATATGATTGAACAATTGGCTATTCGTACCATGGCAAAAGCGGTTTACAGCACCGATAATGTGGGGCATTATGGACTTGCTTTTGACTATTACACTCATTTTACTTCGCCTATTAGGCGTTATCCAGATGTGTTGGTTCATCGTTTATTGAATTATTATTTAGCCTTAGATCAAGATAAAGCTAAACCCGATGATGCCCAAAATTTATTGAATGTTGAATCATTAGAGTTGATGTGCAAACATTCGTCAGACATGGAGAAACTGGCTGCTGAGGCCGAACGTTCATCAATTAAATATAAACAAGTAGAATTTTTAATGGATAAAACCGGACAAGAATTTGAAGGTTTAATTTCTGGTGTAACTGAATGGGGAATGTATGTAGAGATTATTGAAAATCATTGCGAGGGGATGATTAGAACTAAAGATTTAACTGATGATATTTATACTTTTGATGAAGAAAATTTCTGTTATCATGGAAGAAGAACCAGAAAATTTTATCAGTTAGGCGATAAAGTGTTGATTAAAATTAAAAAAACAGACCTTTTGCGTAAGCAGGTAGACTTTACTTTGCTGTCTAAAATTGAAGAGAAATAGTTAAAAAAAACGATTAATTAATGATTCAAAATTGCCTGTATGCTTTATGTTTGCAGGACATTTAAAATTTTCAATTGCTGCATCATTAAATTGCAAAAAGTTATTTTGATTGATGCAATAAAACCATTGTTTTTGACTCAGGTAGTGCGCCAAATATTCTTGTTCATTTTGACCAGGCGTTGGAACTAGTACAGCATTTTTTTGCCAATGTACTAAGTCCATAATACTGCTGTAACCACTTCGGCACACAACATACTTGCATTCTGCAACTATGCTTTGTAGTTGTTTGACATCGCAAATAGTATACACAATTAAGTTGTGCTTTTGTTGAATAATTTCCTTACAAGTTGTGGTGCCTCTTATTAAAATTGCTGCATGTGGATGTTGTGAGTGATATTCTAAAATAATTTTTTCAAAAAGGCTTCGTTGAGGCTCCACTCCCGATAATAAATAAAGCACAGGTGCACTTTTATCGGTAACTATATTTGTTTTTGAGCCTCTGCTCAAGGTGCCAATATAATTTACATTTTGCAGATGATGATTACTACTTAGTTCACCAGCTAATGATATGTCAGCTTTTTCAAAATCGGGCACCCAGCAGGCATCAAATTTTTTTATAAAGTAGTGGTTTAATAAATTAACAATAAAAGCGGCAAAAGGTACTTTTATATTTATTTGATGTGTAATGAATACACATGGGATTTTATGATGATATAGGCCATATCGATTATCTGAAATTACAAACTCGATGTTGTATTTGACAACAAGTTTTTTTAATAATTGGTGCTCCCGATAAACTTGAGCGAACATTTTTGGGAGCTGCAATGTCAGTTTTAAAATTTGGCTGTAATTGCTTTTTCCGTAAGTAATTTCAAAAGGAGCATCATTTACAAATGTTGCATAAGTGCATTCTAATTGCAAAAAACTAAGCGCGGCTCCGCTTGCACAAATAAATACTTCAGCACCTTGTTGATGCAAATAGTTTGCAATAGGCACCAAACGTGCTGCGTGGCCTATTCCCCAGTTTAATGGACTTAATAAAATGCGTTTTGCTTTAATTATTTTAAAATTTGGTTTCACAAATTAAAAACATTGCTGAGATTTACAGCCATAAAAATGAAATAAATTGGCAAAATATAAATTAAGACAGTTTGCAGAGCTCGAAACATTTCCTAATGTTTATCATCATTTACAAACCCAAAAAGAAGTGGAAAACTTTGCTATGCGTGGTTTGTGGCTAAAAGATAATTTTAAAAACAATCATCCACTTGTGCTTGAATTAGGTTGTGGTAAAGGTGAATACACCACAGCTATGGCTATGGCATTTAAAGACAAAAATTTTATAGGTGTTGATTTAAAGGGCAATAGATTATGGACCGGTGCAAAAATTGCCTTAGCCCAAAACTTGCACAACGCTGCTTTTTTAAGAACGCGAATCGAAAATATTGTAACTGCTTTTGCGCCCAATGAGGTTGATGAAATATGGATTACCTTTCCGGATCCTCAACCACAAGAAAAGCGCATTAAAAAAAGATTAACATCATTGCCATTTTTAAAGCGCTATCAACAAATTTTAAAGCCTGGGGGAGTTGTACACTTAAAAACAGATAGCAGTTTGCTTTACGAGTTTACAATGGAATTGTTGAATGAAAATAGTTTTGAAATATTGCTACATACTAATAATTTATATGCTGAACTTCCAGGTTTCTTGGGCCCTCATCACGATTTGCTTTTTAGTACAAAAACGCATTACGAAAAAAAGTTCTCGGCTATGGGATTTAGTATAAATTACATTAGGTTTAAAATAAACTAGACTCTGTGCAGCAGCGTTTAAATAGCTTATAAATTAAAACCAAAATAGTTCATGAGCTTCCGTTGGTTTTAATTATATCAATTGCATTTGTTTTTAGTCCAACAAAAAAATAAATATGAAATGGCTAATGCCGATATTGCTTGATATTAATACAATAAGGCCATGCTACAATTGGACTAAATCGAAAAAAAAAGAGCGTTCAAATGAACGCTCTTTTTTAATTTTAATAACTTCTTAATTTATCTAATTAAAGTAACCGTGCCTGTGTATTCGTGCTCTATACCTTTGATATCTTTAACTATTATTACATAAACGTAGGCTCCTTGAGGTGCTTCAAAACCTCCATTTACTTTGCCTTCCCAAGGTTGGTTGATATTTGCAGATTGATGCATTTTTCCACCCCAGCGATCAAAAATATTAAGATCATATTTCTCTATGGCTGATCCAGATATTTCAAAAATATCGTTTAAACCATCGCCATTAGGTGAAAATGCACTTGGAATAAATAAACGAAAGTAAGGAGTTACAATTACTGTTTTTTCGGTTTCTGACTCGCAACCTGTAATAGCATCATTAACAGTGTACTTCACTGTATAAGTGCCAGTGTCTCCATATAAATGAGTTGGGCTGTATACAGTTGAGCTATTGTTATCACCAAAATCCCATTGGTATTGAATATTTGAGCCGGTAGTAGCCTGACTCGAAAACTCAACTACTGGGTTGATGATGCTTACTTCTTCAGGTAGCGCATAAAACAGTGATATTGGTGTTGGATGAATAGTTACATCTATGGCTGTAGCAATACTTGAACAACCATTGGCAATTTTTATAATTTCATAAGTGCCTGTATTTACATCAGTAGCATAGCCAATCACTGGTTTTCTTAAATTAGAGCTAAAGCCACTTGGACCTGACCAAAAATAGCTCGCATTTGGGAAACTATCTGTCTCTAAATATAATGTTTGTCCTTCGCACAAGGGGCTATTGGTAGTGATAGCAGGAGTTGGCGGTGTTGGCCAAACTGCACCTACACTTGTTGCCACAGGGCTTAAGCAACCATCAACAATAATGTACAATTGATAGTCGCCCGAATCGGCATAGGTAACATTTAAGATAGATGGACTTTGTAAATTAGAGGTAAATCCATTAGGTCCAGACCAAAAGTAGTTGGCGTTTTGTATTGTTGTTGTAATAAAGTTTAAATCATTTCTTTCGCACATAGGCGAATTATTTGAAACAAGTGGAACGGTAGGATTGGGCTTTACAGTTACAGGCATTGTTTGAACAAAAGAACACACGCTCGTAAAAGTATATGTCATAATGTATAAACCTGGAGTGGCAACAGCAGGATCAAATGTGCCTTGGCTTGCATTAGTAATTCCAGTTCCAGACCAAACTCCACCAGGTGTAATCGCTTGTAAATTAAAGGCAGCATCGTTTTCACAAAATGGACCAGCGGGCACTAATGAATCATTAGGTGTATCAATAACAGTAATAGCAATAGTATCATCTTCAATACAGTTGCCAGATCCTAAGGTGTAAATAATATCATGTGTGCCTGCGCCAGCTAAAGCCGGATCAAACAAGCCAGTAAGAGAAATTCCGGCTCCCGTCCAATTTCCACCAGCTACTGCAGATGTCATTGAAAATGGTGTTGATGTAATACAAACTTGTAGATTATTGGTGGTGGTAATTGTCGCATTAGGAGAACTCACCACATCCAAAAAGACAGTATCAGAAATAAAACAAGTAGGTGTGGCATAAATTGTATAAACCAACTCATGATTGCCAACTCCAGCGATAATAGGTGTAAATACACCTGCTGCATTAATTCCTACGCCAGTCCAAACTCCTCCTGGAGTAACTGTTGCTATGGCAATGGCTGGATCGTTTATACAATAAAAAGTTTGAGAAGGTATAATAATGGTTGGATCTGGAGGCACCACACTATTTTGAATAATAACTGTTGCCGTATCACTGCAACCTCCTGCAATATCAGTTACTATTACTTGGTAGCTAGGTGAACCTGGAGGAATTGTGGTTGGGTTGATAATTGTTGGATCACTAACTGTATTTGCAGGTGTCCACGCATAAGTGTAGTTAGCTGGATTTGCTGTTCCTCCGCAATAACCTATTTGAATATTAGGTCTTTCTGTAGATGTAGCGGCCGTTCCACTATAGCAAACTCCTGCCATATCTGCTCTGTAGTATAAAACTGAGTTGTATGTTGTGTTAGTATAAGTGTTTGAGCAGTTATCATCCCACGAGCTGTTATTAAAGCAGGTTTCAACAATAAGATTTGAAACGCCATCCCACTCATAAATGTTTGATAATTGAAAAGTATTCCAGCCGAGTGTTACGTTGTGATTTTGTGCAGGGTGAACAACAGATAAACCACTTTCCCAATTGGTTAATGAACTGGCACTTGTACATTTCATTCTTATTTCGAAATTGTTGTAGGTAAGTACACTGGCATTTAAACTTGAAAGATTAAAAGCAATTGATGTTATTTTACCACCAATAAAGCCCATTGCATTTAGTTCGGCAGCAGTATAAAGGATTTGATGTCTTGCACCCCAATAAAAGTTGCCAAAAACAGCTGGATAACCTGTTGTTGAGTTAGAAGATGTTCCTGTGCCTATTGTTGCCGTTAGTGTTGGTCCAGCGCAAGGAGTAGTAGTAGTAGCACAAACTGTTGGAATGGTACTCGCAAATTCAACATTTAGTTGGTTAGCTGTTCCAATACATACGGTATCTGCTATTGCAGTTACAATAGGCGCTGCACTTTGTGAAATAGTAACTTGTAAACTATCCTGATAAGTACAACCCTGAGCGCTTGTTACGGTATTGTGAACCCAATAAGTACCAGAGGCAGTTGGACTCATAATAGGATTAGCAATGTTGGGATTACTCATGTATGAAGCTGGCGTCCAATTGTATGAGTAACTGCCAGCCGGATTAGGCAAACAGTTCAATTGAATTGGCTGAAATAAACAAGCACTATTGATACTTTGTGTAAGCGTAAAGGTAAAGTCAGTGGCAACATTTACTGTTACAGTATCTGAACTGATGCAGGTACCTAATAAATCACTTTGAACCACATAGGTTGTAGTTACTGCAGGCCTTGCTACTGGATTATCGCATGGGTTGCAGGTAAATTGAGGTCCAACAGGAATTAAGTTTCCAGAAAGATCATACCATGTAAATATATTTCCTCCACTTGCATTAAGAGGTGCTGTTTGAACTCCACATATAGTTTGATCTGGTCCTGCTAATGTACGGTCTAAAACATTGATATCGTATACATATGATTGAAGTCCTAAAATTGGGCAATTGCCATCGGTAATGGTTGCCACAAAAGTTGTATTGGCACCTGCGGCTCCTGCAGGAACTGTCCATGAGTAAACAACTGTAAGTGGATTTGTACCGCTTGTTGTGTAGGTTGCATTGGTTAAAACTGTTCCTAAATTTGTTGTTATGCTTAATGTGTCATTTACATCAGGATCGGTGTACACCGCGGTAAAAGAAAAAGTATTTCCTTCGCAAAGTTCAATTTGCATAGGACCAGTCAAGTTGGCATTTCCAACAACATTGGCAATTAAACCACTATTGATGTCGGGTTGTTCATTTGAACATGCAATAACCACAAACTGTATATCACGCATGGTAGTGCTTAATAATTGCCCTTGATCATTGTACTCATTAACCTGGACAACAACAACATAATTACCAACAAGCGTTGGCGTAAAATTAATATTACCAGTAAATTGATCGATGGTAATACCACTAATTGGAGTAGCTCCAGAATATCCCCCACCGTAGGTTAAAGATCCAGCTCCACCAATATAACCATTTATAAATTCAAAAGTTAAAGAATCGCCATCTGGTTCAACTACTCCATAGTTATAGCTCACAGGTTGATTTGCACAAACATAAGGAATTGGTTGAGAGGTGAATACCGGAGAGTTATTTTGCGGATCAGTAACACTATTCATGGTTGCTTGAATGTAAATATCGTCACTGGCACTTGTTGGGACATTAATGGTGTTATTTCTACAACATGTCGACCAACTGAGTGTCCATGTGTTACAGGCAGGGCTTAAATCAACCGTTGCTTGATAAGTGTACAACTGCATTCCAGGATAAGTCCCTCCATTACAAGTACTGAGCATAAAATCACAGAGTTGTGAAATTTCAGTTCCATTAGGAGGAGAACCATTTGGATTCATTAAATTTAAAGTAACTGTAACGCTTCCGCCACAGGGGCTTGTTGCAGTAACTGTTTCAGAAGTACCCATGTCGATACCAGTACAATCTCTAAAAAGGTTGAGTGTAATCAAATAAGTATTAGCGCCAGGTCCAACCCAGGTGTAATTCATATCGCCACCACTAATGTGTGACGCATTGGCACTTAGGCTTAAAATAAATAAAAGAAAGAGGATGTATGTTTTCTTCATGGTTTAGTAATTTCATATTTCTAATGGAAACAAATATATAAAATATATTTAATTGCCTAATTATTAGTTAATTATTTGTATAAAAACGTTGAATAACAATTGGTTTGGGATAATTATCCAAATCTGACCATAATACGCTTTCAAAACCTTCAGCGTTAGTAAGCTCAACTACTTTTATTTCAAAAAATTTGCAAAATATAGTTTGATGGGTTAATTGATGCTTAAACTGTTTGCTAATACTGGTAATTTCATAGTTATTAGTACTTATAAACCTATTGAATTCTTGCGAATCAAGTATTGCAATCTCACCAATTTCAGCATCACTTTCAATTAATGGAAATTCATACAGCCCTTCCCAAACATCACCAGCTAATCTCCTTTTTATTGTAGTTCGATTTTGACTTTTAATCACTAAATAATTAAAAAATCTTGTTTTAACTTTCGCTTTCTTAGATTTTACAGGCAAACTTTCCACTTTTTTATGAGCAAAAGCGTAACAGGTAATCTGCAAGGGGCATTTGTTGCAAACTGGATTTTTTGGAACGCACTGTAAAGCACCAAATTCCATGATGGCCTGATTGTGTGTACCTGGATTCTTTTTACTTAAAAGCTCATCTGCAAGGAGTTGGAATTCCTTTTGAGTAGCCGTTAAACTAATATCAGAAGCTATCCCAAAATACCTTGATAAAACCCGATATACATTGCCATCAACAACAGCTTTATGTTGATTCCCACAAAAGGAAGCAATGGCTGATGCAGTGTAGTTTCCAATACCTTTAAGTTTAAGTAGATCATCGTAATTTACAGGGAATTGGCTGTTATAATCTCTCACAATCAACATGGCCGTATAGTGTAAATTGCGCCCTCTTGAGTAATAACCTAAACCTTGCCAAAGCCTTAAAACTTCATCTTGACTAGCATTTGCCAGTTCCTCAATTGTAGGAAAAGTTTCTATAAATTTGATGTAATAAGGTAAACCTTGATCTACTCTTGTTTGCTGAAGAATAATTTCTGAAAGCCATATATAATAAGGATTTTGGGTGTTTCGCCACGGCAAATCTCTCTTGTTTACTTCATACCACGCAATTAGCGTTTTGCTAAAATTTTCCATCATCGAACCTTAACTAAAATTATGCAAATATGTTTACATTAAGTGGATAATTATAGCATTGCCAAAGCCAAGTTCCTTAAAAAAATTTACTTTTGCACTCTTTATTATAAAACGCTATGAAGATTTCTTACAATTGGTTAAAAGAATATATTAAAGTGGATTTACCCGCAGAACAAGTGGCAGAGATGCTTACTTTTTGTGGTTTAGAAGTAGAAGCCATTGAGCCATTTGAAAGCATTAAAGGCGGTTTAAACGGTTTGGTTGTAGGTGAAGTAATTACAAAAGAAAAGCATCCTGATGCAGACAAGTTAAGTTTAACTACAGTAAATGTTGGTGCTAACGATTTGTTGCATATTGTTTGTGGCGCACCTAATGTGGCAGCTGGGCAAAAAGTAATTGTTGCTTTGGTTGGAGCAAAATTATATCCAACTTCAGGCGAACCTTTTGAAATTAAAAAATCGAAAATTAGAGGTGCTGTTTCAGAAGGGATGATATGTGCCGAGGATGAAATTGGTTTAGGACAATCTCATGATGGGATAATGATATTACCAATTGAAACTAAAGTAGGAATGCCAGCCTCTGAGTATTTTAAAGTGGAGAAAGATATTGTTTTTGAAATAGGCTTAACACCCAACAGAGTTGATGCAGCCTCGCACATTGGTGTGGCGCGCGATTTAGCGGCTGTAATGGCTATTAAAAGTGGAATGGAAGTTCATTTAAATTTGCCCAAAAATAACCTATCTAAATCACAAGATATAGCGCTAAATATAGCTGTAGAAGTATTGGATACCAAGGCTTGTGCAAGATATAGTGGTGTTTGCATATCAAATGTTACAGTAAAAGACTCGCCCGATTGGTTGAAAAATAGGCTCTTGGCCATTGGTGTAAAACCAATAAATAATATTGTTGATATCACAAATTATGTGTTGCACGAAACAGGGCAGCCTTTGCATGCTTTTGACACAGCAAATATTGAAGGCAATAAAATAATCGTAAAAAAACCTTCCGTAACTGAAAAATTTGTGACATTAGATGGTGTGGAAAGAAATGTTACTAGTAATGATTTAATGATTTGTAACGCACAAGAAGCCATGTGTATTGCAGGAGTGTATGGTGGTTTGAAGTCTGGAGTGAAATCATCCACAACAAGTATCTTTTTAGAAAGTGCTTATTTCGATGCGTCATGCATTCGTAAAACGGCCAAATTACACAACCTAAAAACAGATGCTTCATTCAGGTTTGAAAGGGGCACTGATCCTAGCGCTACAGTAAATGCTTTAGTCCGTGCCGCAGAATTTATTCAGCAAGTAGCGGGTGGTGTTAGTGGTGATATTATTGATCATTATCCCTTATTAATTGAGCCCTTTCAGGTAACTTTAAATTTGAAAAGATGTGCACAGTTAATTGGCAAGGAAATTCCAGCAAATGAAATAAAGCTCATTTTAAAACAACTTGGGATAAATATCCTAAAACAAGAGGAAGACAGTCTATTACTTCAAGTGCCACTTAATAAAGTTGATGTTACCAGAGAAGCAGATATTATTGAGGAAATACTAAGAATTTACGGTTATAACAATGTTGAATTGCCCGAGCAAATGCGCATTTCATTAATTAGTAAACCTAAACCAGATGTTGAACAAATTAATGCCAAAATTAGGAAAACCCTAGCAGGAATTGGATTTCAAGAAATTTTAAATAATTCATTAACCAACTCGAATTATGCATTTAAGTTTTTAGAAGCTTCAGAAAATACCATTGTTAAATTGCTCAATCCTTTAAGTTCTGAATTAGATAGTTTAAGGCAATCGATGTTGTTTGGGGCGCTCGAAACAATAAGTTTTAACAGCAACAGAAAAAATGCTGATTTAAAACTTTTTGAAACCGGAAAAGTATATTCAAAACTCGAAGGTAAATTTGCAGAATCTAATGTTTTATCTCTCGTATTGTGTGGTAACCAACAAATTGAATCGTGGAATACGAACCGAAATAAAGAAGATTTTTTTAGATTAAAAGGTGCATTGTCATTGCTTTTTTCGCAATTAGGAATCAATCCAACTTTAAAAGAAATAGAAGAGAACCTAGTTGTTTCAAATGGTTTAACATATAACTTAAACACTAAATCAATTGCATTTGTAGGAACTGTAAAAGGTCATATCTTAAAAGACTTTGATATTTCTAATGAGGTTTTTTATGCACAAATTGTTTTAGATGATATATACAAACCTATATCAAACAATAAAGTTGAATTTACTGAAGTGCCAAAGTTTCCCGAGGTAAGGAGAGATTTGGCATTATTGCTTGATGAAAAAATAAGCTTTGAACAAATTGTGCAAATTGCCAAAAAATCTGAGAAAACGCTATTGAAAGATATTCAATTATTTGATGTTTATCAGGGTAAGAATTTAGATTCAACCAAAAAATCTTATGCAGTAAGTTTTACTTTGCAAGATATGCAAGCCACACTAAATGATAAACAAATTGATAAAGTAATGACTAAATTGATTAAGGCCTATGAAGAGGAATTAGGGGCCACTTTGCGAAGTTAAGGGATCATTTTTTATCAAAAATATCATTACTATTTGCGATGATAATTATCAAAATAAAACACGAAATAGCAGTATATGGAATTTAAAATAGAAGCAAAAGATGTTGGAAGTAAAGCACGTGCAGGTGTAATAACTACTGCACATGGTCAAATACAAACACCCATCTTTATGCCTGTAGGCACTGTTGCTTCTGTAAAAGGTGTTCATCAGCACGAGCTAAAAGATGATATAAAAGCACAAATTATATTAGGCAATACGTATCATTTGTTTTTACGTCCAGGTTTAGATACTATGCATAAGGCGGGCGGTTTGCATCGTTTTATGAATTGGGATAAGCCTATTCTTACAGATAGTGGTGGTTACCAGGTTTACTCATTGGCAGCGCAAAGAAAATTGACCGAAGAAGGTGTTAAATTTGCATCGCATATTGATGGTTCAAGGCACATGTTTACACCTGAAAATACGATGGACACTCAACGTATTATTGGTGCTGATATTATGATGGCCTTGGATGAATGTACGCCTTATCCTTGCGATTATGATTACGCAAAAAAATCGTTAGGACTTACTCATCGTTGGTTAGACCGTTGCTGCGCGCGTGTTGATGAAACTGAAGGATTATATGGTTACGAGCAAACTTTATTTCCTATTGTACAAGGTAGTACATATAGAGATTTGCGCATACAATCGGCAGAGTATATTGCATCAAAAAATAGAGCAGGAAATGCTATTGGTGGACTTTCTGTGGGTGAACCCGCTGAAATTATGTACGAAATGACTGAGCTGGTTTGTGATATTTTACCTGCCGACAAACCCCGTTATTTAATGGGAGTGGGCACACCAGTAAATATTTTAGAGAACATTGCATTAGGAGTGGATATGATGGATTGCGTAATGCCTACCAGAAATGCCAGAAATGGCATGCTATTTACAAGCGAAGGCATCATAAATATGAAAAATGTAAAATGGAAAGATGATTTTTCTCCTTTAGATCGTAATGGCACTTCTTATGTTGACCAATTTTACAGCAAGGCCTATTTAAGACATCTATTTGTGGCTGGTGAACGCTTGGCAGGCCAGATTGCAAGCATACATAATTTAGCTTTTTATTTATGGCTTGTGACCGAAGCGCGTCAACAAATTTTGAGTAATACCTTTTATGAATGGAAAAATAAAATGGTGAAACAATTGGCTATTCGTTTATAATTCAGCATTTGAAAAAACTCGATTTATATATTATAAAAAAGTTTTTGGGCACTTTTGTGTATGCCATATTGCTTATTGTATTAGTGGCCATTATTTTTGATATTTCTGAAAAAATTGATGATTTTATTCAGAGCAAAGCTCCTTTAAAGGCTATTGTTTTTGATTACTATTTTAATTTTATTCCCTTTTTTGCAAATTTATTTAGTCCGCTGTTTACCTTTATAGCTGTGGTTTTTTTTACTTCTAAAATGGCCAGTAACACCGAAGTGGTGGCTATACTTTCGAGTGGTGTTAGTTTTAAAAGGTTTTTAATGCCATACATGTTAGCAGCAACGGTATTGGCCTGCGTTTCGTTTTACTTAAACAATTATGTAATTCCGCATGCCAATCAAAAGCGTTTAAACTTCGAGAATACATACATCAGAAATAAATATCGTAACAGTGATATTAATATTCATCGTCAAATTAAGCCAGGCGAATATATTTATTTTGAAAGCTATAACAACTTCGAAAATATAGGCTCCCGCTTTAGTTATGAAATAATAAAAGATGGAAAAATGATTTACAAGTTAATGGCTAATCAAATAAAATACGATAGCATTACAAATAAATGGAAAGTACAAAACTATGCTATACGCACCATCAATGGCATGAAAGAACAACTAAGAACAGGTGTGGAGTTCGACACAGTTTATAACTTTAAACCTTCTGATTTTAGCACGCGATTAAACAATGTAGAAACCATGAATAGGCCTGAGTTGGATAAATTTATTGCGGAAGAAAAAATGCGTGGTTCAGATGAGATTGCGTTTTTTGAATTGGAAAAATATAGAAGAACATCAATGCCCTTTGCTACTTTTATTTTGACCTTAATTGGAGTAAGTATGGCTAGTAGGAAAACAAGAGGTGGCATAGGTTTGCATATAGGTTTGGGCATGTTAATTAGTTTTTCGTACATTTTATTTTTGCAGGTGTCTATTACATTTGCTACTAATGGTAATCTTTCTCCGCTAATTGCAGTGTGGATTCCAAACATTTTATACTTTTTTATTGCACTCGTTTTATTACGATTGGCTCCAAAATAATAATTAATAAATATACCTTTTTAAATGAAAAGAATAATTACCTATAATGTAAATGGCATACGTGCTGCCTTAACCAAAAATTGGTTAGATTGGTTAAAAAATAGCGGAGCAGATATTTTGTGTTTGCAAGAAATTAAGGCCAGTCCCGATCAGTTTGATGTGAAAGTATTTGAAGAAGCAGGCTTTTATCATTATTGGTATCCTGCGCAAAAGAAAGGTTATAGCGGTGTTGCTATTATTTGCAAACAAAAACCCGATCATGTGCAATTTGGGATGGGTATCGAAAAGTATGATCAGGAAGGGCGTTTTTTGCGTGCCGATTTTGGCGATGTTTCGGTGGTGAGCGTGTATATGCCATCGGGCTCGAGTGGCGATGATAGGCAGGCATTTAAAATGGTTTGGTTGAATGATTTTGCCAATTATATTAATGAACTAAAGAAAGAAAGACCTCAGTTAATTATTTGCGGCGATTATAATATTTGTAACAAGGCCATTGATATACATAATCCAAAATCAAATGCTAATACATCAGGTTTTTTACCTGAAGAACGCGCCTGGTTTGACGCTTTTTTGGCAACAGGGTTTATTGATAGTTTTAGAGTATTTAATCAGCAAGCACACGAATATACTTGGTGGAGCTTTAGAGCAAACGCAAGAGCCAAAAATTTAGGTTGGCGTATCGATTATAATATTGTTACAAGTAATCTTAAGGACAAATTGAAAGGCGCACAAATATTACCTGAGGCAAAGCATTCAGATCATTGCCCATGTGTGTTAGATGTGGATATTTAGTGGCATCTATAGGTGAAATTTTATGTTGAAAAATCAATATATCTCACTAAACTGATTTAAAAAACATCAAGCTGTTTTGAAATTCAAAATGGTAGTAAGTGCTTGAGATTTAAGGAAAATGAAGTTGAGTAGAATTCAAATAGGTAATTTGGGTGTAACTTTTATAACATTACAGCCCTAAGTTTTATTATATTTGCGGGCTAAATTTTACGACTATGGAAAGTGCATCAATTGAAAAAATAAATTGCTTAATTATAGGCTCGGGCCCTGCAGGATATACTGCCGCTATATATGCAGCTAGAGCTGATATGAAACCTGTGATGTACCAAGGCTTGCAGCCGGGAGGGCAATTAACGATTACCACCGAAGTAGAAAATTACCCAGGCTACCCGAATGGCACCCAAGGGCCAGAAATGATGGAAGACTTTAAAAAGCAAGCTGAGCGTTTTGGTACAGATATTCGTTGGGGTATGGTTACTTCGGTAGATTTTAGTGCGCAACCCTACAAGGTAACTGTAGATGAAAAACACACGGTAGAAGCTAATGCTATTATTATTTCTACAGGTGCTTCAGCCAAGTGGTTGGGCTTGCCTTCTGAACAAAAGTTTAATGGTTTTGGGGTGTCGGCTTGTGCTGTATGTGATGGCTTTTTTTTTAAAGGACAAGATGTAGCTATTGTGGGCGCAGGAGATACAGCTGCCGAAGAGGCCTCTTATTTAGCCAAGCTTTGCAGAAAAGTGTATATGTTGGTGCGAAAAGGAGAAATGCGTGCTTCAAAAGCAATGCAAAAACGCGTGGAAAATACCGCCAACATTGAAATTTTATATAATCATAGCACTTTAGAAATTTTAGGTGAGCAAACTGTAAACGGTGTTAAAGTGTTGGATAGTACTACCAATCAAGAAAAAGTATTGGATGTAACCGGATTTTTTGTGGCCATTGGTCATGAGCCTAACTCGCAGGTATTTAAACCGTTTTTAGAAATGGATGAAAATGGCTACATCAATACTGTTCCGGGTTCTACGCGCACAAATGTTGAAGGTGTTTTTGCTTGTGGCGATGTGCAAGATCATATTTACCGCCAAGCAGTAACTGCCGCAGGTAGCGGTTGCATGGCTGCACTTGATGCAGAAAGATACTTGGCAGCAAAAGGCATTCACTAAATAATTGGCGCATTTATTCATTGATTGTAAGCAGCTGTTGATTTTTTGTCAATATTTACGTTGCAATTGAGTTATAGCAGCTGAAAACAAATTTTAGGGATGCAAAAAAAATTCATTACCAACCTGGCTTTATTGCTCCTGCTAAATCTTTTAATAAAACCATTTTGGATTTTAGGAATTGATAGAGCCGTACAAAATGCTGTAAGTCCGGCTGAGTATGGTTTGTTTTACGCACTTTTTAATTTTTCTTTTCTGTTCAATATTTTGTTAGATTTTGGAATTACCAATTTCAACAACAAAAACATTGCGCAAAACAATCATTTATTAAGCAAGCACCTTTCGGGGATTGTGTTGCTCCGCCTGTTGTTGGCTGTAGTTTATTTAGTTGTAACTTTAATTACAGGTTATGTAATTGGCTATAGTGCATTTCAATTAAAGTT
The DNA here is from genome assembly GCA_903831265.1 of uncultured Bacteroidota bacterium. GTDB lineage: Bacteria > Bacteroidota > Bacteroidia > UBA4408 > UBA4408 > CAIKXD01. Next base: position 1,477 of record CAIKXD010000285.1, on the reverse strand, counting down.
ATTGTTGATAATGGCATTGAATCAATTTTTAGCTTCATTTATATTGTACTTGCGTAGTAATTTGGCGGGGTTGCATCTTTTTAAAACCGATAGTATTATTTCGGTGCTCGACAGATTAATTATGATTGCCATATGTGCACTATTGTTGTGGGGTGGCGTAACTAATGATCAACATCCTTTTCAAATTGAGTGGTATATCTACAGTCAAAGTATTGCCTATTTAATTAGTGTAATTATTACCTTATTTATTGTATTTGAAAAGGCGCGACTTAAAAAGCTAAAATGGAATGCTACTTTTTTTATCATGATTTTAAAGAAGAGTTATCCTTATGCCATCTTGGTTTTATTAATGACTTTTTATAATAGAATTGATGCGGTAATGTTAGAGCGTATGTTGGAAGATGGAAAGGAGCAATCTTCGATTTACGCCTCGGCCTATCGCTTATTAGATGCCGCCAACATGATTGCCTATTTATTTGCAGGTTTATTGCTACCCATATTTGCACGTATGATAAAATTAAAACACCAGGTAGAAGATTTGGTGCGTTTGTCTTTTTCTATTTTATTTATATTATCAACCTCGGCAGCCATTTTTGCGGTTAATTTTAATGTAAAAATTATGCAAATGTTATACGAACATCATGTAATCGAATCGGCTGAGGTTTTTTCTTTATTGATGTGCTGTTTTATATTTGTGGCTACTACCTATGTGTTTGGCACCTTGCTTACCGCCAATGGCAACTTAAAAGTATTGAATTATATGGCTGCCACAGGTATGCTCTTAAATATTGTATTAAACATAGCATTGATTCCGCATTACAAAGCTATGGGCAGTGCCATGAGCAGCCTAATTACACAAGGTGCAACGGCCGTGTTTCAGGTGTTTTTTGCGCAACAATTGTTTAAGTTTAAGGTAAATTTTCCTTTTATGGGTGCGTTATTGGTATTTTTTGTGGCGGCTGAGCTTACCGCTTGGTGGGCTAAAACGTACATTCAAGAATTGAATTTGTCCTTTTTGTTTTGTGTGGTAACCTTTAGCATTTATGCGCTTGTGTTGCGTATAGTTAATTTTAAAAGTTTGAGGAAGGAATTTAGTGTTTAAAATTTTGATGGTGATCTGAATTTATCGGGACCAACAAAGAGTATATTTTGTTGGTGATAACACCAACAAAGAGTAGGTTTGAGGAAGGAATTTAGTGTTTAAAATTTTGATGGTGATCTGAATTTATCGGGACCAACAAAGAGTAGGTTTTCGTGGTAGCTTTTAGGGCCTAGGCGCTACTCCATGTTGGTGTTGTTTCTAACATGGTATTAAGCGTTTTGTTTGAATTTTAAGAGTTTGAGGAAAGAGTTAAGCATTTGAGGTTTTGTTGGTGATAACACCAACAAAGAGTAAGTTTGAGGAAGGAATTTAGTGTTTAAAATTTTGATGGTGATCTGAATTTATCGGGACCAACAAATAGTAGGTTTGCGCGGT
>CAIKXD010000284.1 GCA_903831265.1 uncultured Bacteroidota bacterium | reverse complement strand
GTTCTTATATCTTCCCCTGTAATTCTAAGCTGATAATTCTCTTCGGCCATAGCTATAAGCATCAAAGCAATGAGCGAACTCCATTCATCAAGATTTCTGAAATTTGAATCTTCAGTTAGCGTTCCGATTTCAATTTCTTCGAAAAGTTGTTCGAAGTCCTTTAAAAATATGTTAATTTCCATTTTCTTTTTTTATTTTAAAATTAATTTTCATCAAATATATATACTGGTCTATTTTTACTTTGTTCAAAATTTTTTCCTAGATATACCCCTACTAATCCTACAACTGACATTAACATTCCTGAAAGAAAAAACAAAGAAATAATTAATGAAGTATATCCCAATACAAGAATTTCACCCTTAAGATATTTTATTAAATAGTATATACCTATAATAAATGAAATAGTTGATATTAAAAGTCCAATTTTAAGAAATATTTTTAATGGTTTGTTAGAATAGGCGATAGTTGTATTCATTGCCAAACTGACTAATTTTTTAAATGTATAATTAGATTTTCCATGAAAACGCTCATTATGTTCAATTTCTATTGCAATTCTTTTAAAACCTACAAAATAAACAAAGAGTGGAAATGATTTTACATAATCGCCTAAATGTAAAACTTCGGTAATTACTTTTCTTTTATATATACCAAAGTTAGCGATTTCATGATTCGTTTTAATGTCTGATAAATAATTAAATATCATAGAAAACGCTTTTGAGGTTACTCTTTTAATAATATTATCTTTTCTATTTATTCTCTTTGCCATAACAATATCATAGCCTTCTAGTGCCTTCATATAAAGTTTTGAAATCTCTTTTGGCCGATCCTGTAAATCACAATCTAATACTACAATCCAATCTCCACTAGCTTTTGAAAGCCCTGCCATTATGGTTGGATGTTGTCCGAAATTTTTACTGAGTCTAAAAGACTTTACCTCTTCATATTTTTTAGATAAAGAAATCATTATTTGCCAGGAATTGTCTGGACTTCTATCATCCACAAGTATAACTTCATATTCCAAACCTAGCTCCTGCATTGAATTTCTAATCTCTTCAACTAAAGTTGGTAAAATTTTTTCTGCTTTATATATTGGACTAACTATACTAATCATTTGAACATTAGTGACTGGACAAATATAACTAAATTTATAATAAAACTTAATTATAGTTATCGATCTAAGAAATTTCTATTTCATCACTCTTTTTCCCAAACAAGGTTGAACGAGCGGGTAAATGTACCTCACCTATTTGCGTATCCTTCATTATAATGGCGCCCGCTGCTACTAAAGTAGCATCTGCAATTTTTATGGCATCCCTGAAAGTAGAATTCACTCCCAAAAAGACATTGTTGCCTATTTTTGTAAATCCCGATATCACCACATGCGATGATATAAAATTATGATTGCCAATCACCACATCATGCCCAATGTGATTGCCAGACCAAAAGACATTATTTGAACCAATCGTTACAAAAGGTTGAATGGTATTGTCTTCTAATATCAAATTATTATCACCTATGGGCTCTTCAGTCAAGAAACTGCATTTACTACTGATGTAGTTTGGAAGTTTATAACCCAAAGCTTTCAAGTGGTTGTATTTATCTTCCCTGATTTTGTTCATTTTTGAATACCCAATGCCGATAAATACATCATAGTCTGATGGCGGATGTGTTTCTGTTAGTGTTTCGAGCGGCAAAACAGGCAAACCACAGAAGCTTTCTTCAGTGATGTAAGATTTATCAACTGAAAAGCCAACAACATCATATTCGCTGTCAATTTTAAAATAATAATGCGCTAATTTGGCATTATTGGTATTGCCTATAATTATTAAGTTTTTAGTTTTCATATTTTAAATGATTTCATATAATTTGGAGTCTCGGTTCCTAGGTTCATAATCATGTCAATGATGGATACTCCATGCTCAAAATTTTCATACAATTGCGGGTATTCTGGATAGTTGGAATAATCAAAATAATGCAGTTCAATGCCTTTATCCGTAAACTTTTCTTCTATCATATAGGCCTTCGCACTAGGACCTGAATAATAGTGATTGGCTCCAAGATCAACACAAATATCAACCATTTTTTGCGTGCGTTCTTCGCTTAGAACAAATTCCTCTGAACGCCTGTATTCGGTTATTATTCCAAGGTAAGTTCCAATTTCTTTTATAAAAAATTCATTGACATCTGTTAGCCTGTCAAAATTGCAAGTCATATATAAGTTTTCGAGCCAATCCTTATTATCCTTAAAACATGGTGCGTCTTTATAGTTCTGTTTGATGCTTTCCCAATGCGAACGGTTCCATGATTTATCCGATATAAGCGTTTCGTTAATTTTTTGATGAAATTTACCACTTACCTCCACGGGAATCGACAACCACTTAAGCCCTTGGGGTGTTTTGATATAATTTCTGTTTCTCCAATCCCGCTTGGTATATTGCATATCATCATAAATAACAAAAATATCTACTTGGTTGATGCTATCAAAATACCCTTTCCAAGGAATATAGTTCGATTGTGTAATGATACAAGATTTCATTGTCTGATTTTTATGATTGATTGATTTTTAAATTTTACGATTTTAATGTTTCAGATGTCGCCAAATTCTTCCTTCTTTCGAATTGGCTATACCTCAAGAACTGCAAGCCCTATGCCTGTTCGTCCGTAATCGTTGCCATTGTATAGCATGTGTAATTGACCATTGTGTTCGAATACACATGGATAACACACCATGTCGCTGTCCCAAGCATTTTCAGTAGTTTCCAACCCGACTAATTCATCCTTTCTAACCCAGAGTTTACCATCTTCCGATTCGGCATATCCAATGCGGTATTTTTCTGAATAAGGGCCTCCTCTGTAGGAGTACCACATTCTAAATCCTTCATTTGTTATTAAAACGCGTGGTACAGATATAGCATACTCATTTGGGTAAGCAAAATCGATGGCAATATTATTATTCCTTTCCCAATTTACCAAGTCATTCGAAGTTGCCCATTTGATATGGTAGCGGTGCATGGTTTTACCTTCTATTTTTTCCCATCCAATACAAGATAAATAATACATCATATACCCTCCTTTGTAATTAATCACACAATTCGAGGCTACAAAATGTGGTTCTAAATAATTTCTGTCTATTATAGGGCCTCTAAATTGCTTTTTAAAAGTGTTTCCACCATCTTCACTAATTGCCAATCCTATCGCGTTTCTAAAAGGCACAGTCACCCCTAAATTCCAACCGATGTAAAATAAATAAATCTTACCTTCCTTTTCAATTATTGAGGTTAGCATAATACCGCTATCATCAAAGGCACCCAATTCGCCTAAAGGTAATAATTGTTCAGATTCACTAATGACCTTGCCCTCATTAAAATTATAATCAATGAAAAATGGAAGCGAACGGTTTTGGTCGTCTCGTGCTGAAAAAAAAATACGGTAGATTCCATCCTCTTTTAAAATGGGTAAGACAAAAGGAACTGCTGAAAATCCTATCGTATTTTTTTCAATTAAACCACTTTTAATTGGGTCAAAAACTAAACCTTTTTTAATCCACTTTTGTTTCATTCTATATTTGCGTCTTTTTTTCTAAAACTACAATTTGTCTACTATCATTATAATATGTTAATCCAAACCGTTTAGCTATTTTATAGTTTTCAAATGCTTCTTCTTTAAATTCTTTGTTTGTAAAATTATATCCTGAAAAATCTAACTCAAGTATAAAAATCAAGTCGAATTGCTTTTTCTCTAATAAATTTAAATAAAGCTGTTTCTCTTTTTCAAATAAGAGAACATTATTATCTGGCCATAGGGGCAAGCCTTTTATCCTTCTTGTTGGCACCTCCATTTCGACAGGTAGACTAGTAAAATTAGCAATGCATAAGGGTGCTTTCTTTACTTTATAAACAGCATCTATTAAATTTATACAATACTGAAAATCGGCCCCATTGCTTTTATAGTTTCTACTGATTCCCATCGCTTTAAACCTCGACTTTTCTGTCATTGCTTTGGTTCCTAATAAACCATTTGGGTGAAAATAATAAATAGATTTGTAAACCTGATTTAAGTTGAAATATATAAAAATTAGAAGTACAACATTTCCAATTAACAATGCCCTAAAATTAGCCTTTATTAGGATAAAAAGTTGTATTAATATAGTAGCTACTAAAAATGCAACCGCATAGTTTAAATATGGAAAATTACTGGTAGTGAGTGTTAGTATATTCTGCACCCCAAAACCAACGATAATAATCAATGGAAATATATAGAATGCGTTCTCCTTGGTTCTTTGCCTTGTAAACAATAAGACTGCAATAACAATCAAAACCAAAAGTGTAATGGCATCATTTTTTTCGAAACATAATTTCAATTTCGAGACCAATCCAGTATTTGATCCTAATGATTGACCTAAATTAAACCAATAGATGAATTGATTCCAATCTACTATGTAAAGAAAAATGCCAACAAAAAAACAAAAGCATAAAACAAATGTGATGAACTGAACAAAGTTTTTATTTTTAATGGTATATAACAGTAATACAATCGCAATAATTAGGAAATTAAAAACCCCATAATCCTGCTTTACTTGCAAGGTCAAAAAAACAAATAATGCCACCAAACCACTATTAATAATGCTGCCTTTTTTAGTCTCGGCTTGAATGGCACGCAATACAAATACGAATGAAAATATCTCAAATAACAAAAATTCACTGTTGTAAAACTGCGCTTTTACATTAAATATTACAAAGAGTGATAAGATAATTACCGTAATACTAAATGCTAGTTTTTTATTTACATTCGATTTAATAAAGGTGCCAAAAAACAAATAACATGCATAAATTAATAAACCATGCTCTATGGCTTGCATGATGTAAAGGGAATTATAATTCGGACCAAATAGGAGGAAGGAAAGATAAGGAAAAATAAAACTGCCAATACCTGTTGGAATGCCAAAATCGGTATAAGGCGCATAACCATTGTACATGAGCCAGGTACCATTGAAAGTTATTGAATAATCTTCCCAATCGATAGGATGAAAAATAAATGGGAAAACGGTGATAAAAAGTCCAAATACGAGCGATAACACAAACTGTATTTGGATAACTTGATCAATCTTCAGGTATTTAAATAGCAATTGTTTCATCAGCTTTTACTAAACACTTTATTTAATTTGAATTTGAAAATTATCTTATCAATTAACAACATCAACTTATATCTCAATTCTAAAACAAATGCAGTTAAATAGGCGTGATTCACTTTTAACTTTAAATCCTTTCTAATAGCATTCAATGGCTTTTCTACATTTTCTGCCTCCAACCATCTAAAAAATTCTGCTGCCTTAGCCAAAACTGTATTTTCATCCAAATGGGTACTTAGGTATAACAGCTTC
>CAIKXD010000283.1 GCA_903831265.1 uncultured Bacteroidota bacterium | reverse complement strand
GAAGCAAAAAAAGCGAATACTTCTATCAAGGAAGGAGACAAAAAATAATTGTCTTTCTATAATCATAAAAAAATCCCGTTTGAAATCAAACGGGATTTTTTTATGACATAAACCTCAAAACTAATTTGAATCAACACGATTAACAGTTAACACGCCACTTACTTTTTTTAGCTTTTTCATTAAGTCAGTTAAGTGATTGGTATCGTTTACAAACACCATAATTGTTCCCTCAAAAATACCATCATTAGTATCAAAACTTATAGAACGCATATTTACATTTAGTTCGTTAGAAATAATTTTAGTGATGTTATTTACAATTCCTACTTCATCTGTGCCGGTTACTTTAATACCTGCCAAAAAGGAAATACTTTCTTGATTGGTCCATTTTGCTTTTACCACGCGATAGGCAAAGTTGCTCATTAACTCAGTGGCATTGGGGCAATTTACACGGTGTATTTGAATACCATCTTTTAAAGTTACAAATCCAAATACATCATCTCCAGGAATTGGATTACAACAAGTAGATATTTTATAATCAATTTTATCTACATGCTCTCCAATAACCAACATATCGGCCTTTCCTCTCACATTAGAAACCAATTGCTCCAATGTTTTTAATTCTTGTTTGTTTATAGATACTCTTACTTTAACAGACCCATCTTCATTAATTGCATCTTTAATAGCTTTTATGGTTAGGCTTCCGATTGCTACTCTAAAGTATAAATCTAAAATTGTTGGTGCTGCAAAAAAATCTTTTACCTTTTCTAAGTTGACTTTATTTACATTTACTTGTAGTTGATGAAGTCTTTTCACTAACATTTCTTTACCTTCATCAGCCTTTTTTCTTTTCTCAATTTTTAAGGCTTCTTTAATTTTTGATTTTGCTTTAGCTGTTACCACAAAATTAAGCCATTCATCTTTCGGTTTTTGTTTGCCAGAGGTTAGCACCTCAACCTGATCGCCACTATTTAGTTGATGACTTAACGATACCAATTTATTATTAATTTTTGCAGCTATGCATCTGTTCCCAACATGAGAATGAATTTCATAAGCCAAATCAAGCACAGTAGCATTATTAGGCAACGTTTTTAATTCTCCTTTAGGAGTAAACACAAATATTTCTTCAGAAAATAAATTCAATTTAAAATCATCTAAAAAGTCGAGTGCATTACTTTCAGGATTTTCAAGCAATTCTCTAATTTTATGTATCCATTCGTCAAGGGCCGTTTCTGCAGCAGATGATTTATATTTCCAATGCGCGGCATATCCTTTCTCTGCAATCTCATCCATGCGCTCGGTTCTAATTTGTACTTCAACCCATTTGCCATCCGATCCCATTACAGTTGTATGCAAAGATTCATAGCCATTGGCTTTAGGTGTTGAAATCCAATCGCGCAAACGATCGGGATTGGGGTGATAAAAATCGGTTACTATGGAATAGGCCCTCCAACATTCCGATTTCTCATTTTCAATAGGACATTTAATGATAATGCGTATCGCAAAAATATCATAAATTTCTTCAAAAGACACGGCCTGCTTCTTCATTTTATCCTTAATAGATTTAATAGACTTTGAACGACCTTTAATGTCGAAATCCATTCCTGCTTCTGTTAAAGAATTAATGATGGGCAAACTAAATTTATTGATGTATCTGTTTCTTTCTCTTTGAGTATTAATTAATTTTTGATTGATATCATCGTACACTTCAGGTTCTGTAAATTTTAAACCTAAATCTTCAAGTTCAGTTTTAATGGCATTTAAACCTAAACGATGCGCTAAAGGAGCATATAAATAAAGCGTTTCACTCGCAATTTTCAATTGTTTATCGCGCTTCATACTGTCTAAAGTGCGCATGTTATGCAACCTATCGGCTAATTTTATTAAGATAACTCTAACATCATCACTCAAAGTGAGTAACATCTTTCTAAAGTTTTCTGCCTGAAGCGATGAAGTTTGATCAAACACACCCGATATTTTGGTGAGTCCATCAATAATCTTGGTCACCTTATCGCCAAACATCATGCGTATATCATCCAATGAAATATCAGTATCTTCAACAACATCATGCAACAGCGCGCAAACCACAGAGGTAGGACCTAATCCAATTTCACTAACGGCAATTTGAGCAACAGCAATAGGATGATAAATATACGGTTCACCACTTTTTCTGCGCATATCTTTATGCGATTCTACTGCCAAGTTAAAGGCTTTTCGAATCATCAACTTATCGTTTTTATCCATCATGCGCTTGCACGATTTCAATAGTGTACGATAACGTTTTAAAATTTCCTTTTTCTCTAACTCTAAATCAATTTTAACCTCTGGCATATATTTGTGGGCTTAGCTCGATGTAAAATTATGTTACTAATTTTAATATATCATCAAAAATATATACATTTTTTTAACTATTGATTATTAATAGCTTTGGGCAAGTATTACATTCCAAATATAATTTCTGTTATTTGAAACCACATTTTTCAGAGTAGCATTAAAAAATAAAATCTGTAAGTATTGATAATCTGATTAAATTTGCGCCTTTAATTTTATATGCTCAACTATCACGAAATTTTAACTATTCCGGGTTTAATTAGTTTACTTACACTTTCTGTATTGGAAGTTGTTTTAGGAATCGATAATGTTATTTTTATTGCTATTGTAGCCACCAAACTGCCCAAAAAGGACCAAGCTAAAGCAAGAGCAATAGGACTTTCCTTAGCTTTAATTTTTAGAATTGTGCTGCTTTTTAGCATTTCATGGATTATGAGTTTAAAAGATCCTTTCTTTCATATTTCCGAATTTGGTGTAACAGGCCGTGATCTTATTTTATTTGGCGGTGGATTGTTTTTATTATACAAAACCAGCATAGAAATTTTCGAAAAAATTTATGGAGGAAAAGAAGTAACTACAGAACATAAAGCGCTAACATTAAAAGGAGCAATTTTACAAATAGTTTTTATTGATGTAGTTTTCTCTTTCGATTCGATACTTACCGCAGTAGGCTTGGTTACCAATGTTTTATTGATGATATTGGCTGTTGTAATTGCCATGTTTTTTATGCTGTTAACATCGGGCTGGGTTACAGAGTTTATAAATAAACATCCAACCATAAAAATGTTAGCACTTACATTTTTAATTTTAATAGGAATTGTTTTGATTTTAGATTCATTACATCTTCATATTGAAAAAGGTTATGTTTATGTGGCACTTGGTTTTTCAATATTAGTTGAAATGCTTAATATGGCATACAGAAGTAACGCACACAAAAGGAAAGAATAGTTTGTGCCTATAATTTATAGACTACAAAACTTGCTCAAGTGTCTTTCTTAAATGCAATGATGCTGTTTCAAATTCCTTTTTAAGCGTTGATACTATTGTTTCACAAGGAAGAATATTATTAATCATTTCTACTGATTTCCCGGCACACCATAATGTTTTGTAATTGCCAGGTTTTACAGAATCTTCCAACTTTTTCATGCCCCTTACTTGGGTGAGCATTTTAAAATACTTTTTTATTGTTTTATTCTCATTCAGCATTTTTTCGAACCAAGTTTGTTGATAGCCTATACTTTGGGCATAAGGTGTATCAATTATACTGCAAGGTGTACCCGATATTCTGGTGGTCATAACAATATCATCCATACCCGATTTTACAATGGCCTCTTTATATTCATTACTAACTTGTGCTTCAGTGCTGGCTATGAATCTTGTTCCAATTGAAAATCCTTGTGCCCCGGAAGCCATAATGCTAAGCATAGCTTCGCCTGTGGCAATTCCGCCTGCGGCAATTACAGGAATATCAGGAAATTGTTTGATTAAAGAAGGTATTAAAATATGTAATGGGTTAGGTCCAGCATGCCCACCAGCGCCTTGACCAACAGCAATAAATCCATCACAATTTAAAGAGGCACATTTTGCTGCATGGGTTAAATTAGTAACATCACAATATACTTTGCCTCCATAGGCATGGGCCTGTTCAATTACTTCTTTTGGATTACCTAGTGATGTAATAAAAAACGGCACCTTATTTTCAATACAAATTGCAAGATGTTTTTTGTACAATGGATTCGATTGTTGTACAATTAAATTAACACCATAATTGCCTTTGGGTTGATTGCCTTGCTTATAGTTATTAAGTGTTTTCAACAAGGCATCAAGCTCACCTTCTTTTCTGTAATTTAAACTAGGAAAAGTAGCCATAATTCCTGCATTCATACCGCTTTTCATCATAGCTTCATTACTCACCAAAAACATAGGTGCCATAATTATAGGAAAGTCCATTTGAAGGTCTTTCGTAACTTTATTCGAAAGTGTCATCAGTTTAAATTTTGGTAAGTTTAAAAAATTGAATAAGTTTATGAAAAAATTTCGAGAAACGAGCTATTTAATTTGGTTGTAGTAATAATTTAAGCAAAAAAGATTATGGAAATAAAACGAGTTTTTGACCTGCTCCCACTGTTTTTAAGTAAGAATGCAAGGCCCGATGCGCTAGTTGCAAAAGAAAATGGCACCTGGAAAAAGTATAGCACCAACGATTTTGTAGATTATGTAAATCACCTTTCTTATGGTTTGTTCAACATTGGCATCAACAAGAATGATAAAATAGCCATTATTTCAAACAACCGTCCTGAATGGAACTTCGCGGATTATGCCTCGCAACAATGCGGAGCAATTAGTGTTCCTATTTATCCAACAATTAGCCTAAAAGATTTAATATTTATTTTAAACGATGCTCAGGTAAAATTGGTTTTTGTTTCGAGTATAGAGCTTTATGAAAAAGTTAAGGAAGCCTCACAGCAAGCACCTTCGGTAAAGTTTATCTATAGTTTTAATGAAATTAAAGATGTTAAACATTGGAAAGAATTATATGAAAATGGAAAAAATAATCCTGCAAAAGATAAGATTGAACAAATAAAAGCGAGCATTGAAAATAATGATTTATTAACCATACTTTACACTTCGGGAACAACAGGAACACCCAAAGGTGTAATGCTTTCGCACGATAACTTGTTAAGCAATTCATTTGCTACACAAAATTTAGCGCCATTTCAAAAACATTGGACCGCACTTAGCTTTTTGCCACTAAATCATGTGTATGAGCGCATGTTAAACACCTTATATATATATCTTGGGCTAGGAATTTATTATGCCGAAAGTTTAGAAACCATTGGTGATAATTTAAAGGAAATAAAACCACAGGTATTTGCCACTGTGCCAAGGCTTTTAGAAAAAGTATACGATAAAATTGTGGCTAAAGGACATGAACAAACTGGCATCAAAAAAGCACTTTTCTTTTGGGCATTAGACTTAGGTTTAAAATACGAATTAGATGGTGCAAATGGTTGGTGGTACGAATTTCAATTAAACATTGCCAACAAATTGGTGTTCTCTAAATGGCGCGAAGCACTTGGCGGAAATGTGCAAGCAGCTGTTTCTGGAGGTGCCGCTTTACAACCTCGTTTGGCAAGAGTATTTAATGCAGCAAAAATTATGGTATTAGAAGGATACGGATTAACTGAAACATCGCCTGTGATTGCAGTAAATAGCTTTAAACCACAAGGAATTAAATTTGGAACTGTGGGCGATGTTATTGATGGTGTAACGGTTAAAATTGCAGAAGATGGAGAAATTTTAGTAAAAGGACCAAATGTAATGCTGGGCTATTATAACCGACCCGATGCCACTGCCGAGGTAATGGACAACCAAGGTTGGTTTCATACAGGCGATATTGGTACTTTTATAGACAATCGTTACCTAAAAATTACTGATAGAAAAAAAGAAATTTTTAAAACCTCTGGTGGTAAATACATTGCCCCAATTATGATTGAAAATAAACTAAAAGAATCGTCATTTATTGAGCAGGCGCTGGTGGTTGGAGAAAATCAAAAATATGCCGCTGCGCTAATAGTTCCTTCCTTTTTAGCCTTGAAAGACTGGTGTGCCAAAAATCATATTAATTACAATAGCAACGAAGAATTAATCACAAAAAAAGAAGTAATAGATTTAATTGATAACGCCATTGCCGAAAGCAACAAAACTTTAGCACCTTATGAAACAATAAAAAGAATAACTTTGTTACCTAGAGAATGGACCATTGAAAAAGGTGAAATGACACCTAAACTTAGCCTCAAAAGAAAAGTAATAATGGAGGCAAACAAACAATTAGTAGATAAAATGTTCAGTGAATAAATAAATATAAAATGAAACAAAAACCTAAAATAAAATTCGCAAATAAAGATCGTTCAAAATTTTTCAGCATTCTAAGAAGCAATGTTGATGAATATTTCGTTGAAAACAACATTTCAAAGTATGCCAATGGATCCATGGTATTTAAAACGGTATTCATGATTTTTTTGTACATAGCACCGTTAGCAAGTTTAATGGTGTTTCACCAAGAAACATGGCAATTGGTTATCAGTTTTAGTATAGTTGGTTTAGCCATGGCAGGAATTGGTATGAATGTAATGCATGATGCAAACCATAATGCTTATTCAGCCAATCCAATGGTTAACAAACTAGTTGGATATTCATTAAATATGGTTGGTGGAACAGTTTTTAATTGGAAATTACAACATAATATTTTACACCATACCTACACCAACGTGTATGAAATGGATGATGATATTGATGACAAATTGGTGTTTAGATTTTCGCCTCACAGCCAGTTAAGAAAGTTTCATCGCTTTCAACACATCTATATTTTTCTTTTCTATTCAATCATGTCGTTGTATTGGGTTACTTTTAAAGATCTAATACAGTTGATTAAATACAATAAAAATGGTGTAAGCAGAGCTACGCCAAAAGAATATTGGAAAAATGCAGGTATTCTTTTCGTCTCTAAATCAATCTACTTATTTTATATGTTTTTTGTACCAATCTATTTTTTCAATTATAGTTTTGGACAAATATTTTTAGGCTTTTTATGCCTACACATTGTATGTGGATTATTGTTAAGTGTTGTTTTCCAACTAGCACATTCAGTGGAAGAAGCCTCGCACCCTATTCAAAATGACAAAAGCGAAATTGAAAATGATTGGGCAATACATCAAATGAATACAACTGTAAACTTTGCCCGTCACAATAAATTTATTACTTGGTATGTAGGAGGTTTAAATTACCAAGTAGAGCATCATTTATTTCCAAGCATTTGTCATATTCACTATCCTAAAATTGCTGAAATAGTAAAACGCACTGCCGAAGAATTTGAAGTGCCATATTTAGAATCTCCTACGTTTTGGATGGCATTTAGATCGCACATTAATGCTTTAAAGAAGCTTGGTAGTAAAAAGGATGTAAAATTTGCATTGCATTTTGACAATTAATCCGTTTAAAATTTTTATCCTTTTAAATCTCTAAATTAAATACTTGGGTTTATGAAAAGAAGTATTAATAAAGTAGCCGTGTTGGGCTCAGGTGTTATGGGAAGCCGTATTGCCTGCCATTTTGCAAATATTGGAGTACAAGTGTTGTTGTTAGATGTTTTAGCTAAAGATGCCGACAGCTCAAAAAAATCTAGAAATAAAATTGTAGATGACGCCTTGGCTTTTGCCCTAAAATCGAATCCATCACCTATCTATAAAAAGTCTTTTGCTTCAAAAATTACTACTGGAAATTTTGAAGATAATATGGCGCAAATAGCTAATTGCGATTGGATTATCGAAGTGGTTGTTGAAAGATTAGATATTAAAAAAGTAATATTTGAACAAGTAGAAAAGTACCGCAAACCTGGAACATTAATTAGTAGCAACACCTCTGGAATCCCTATCCACATGATGATTGAAGGTCGCTCTGATGATTTTCAAAAACATTTTTGCGGAACGCATTTTTTTAATCCACCGCGGTATTTAAAGTTACTTGAGATTATTCCAACAAGTAAAACCTCAACCGAAGTTATAGATTTTTTAACCCATTATGGCGATTTATATTTAGGTAAAACAACTGTTTTATGTAAAGATACACCTGCCTTTATTGCCAATAGAATTGGCGTATACGGCATTATGGCACTTTTCCATTTGGTCGAAAAAATGGATTTAACCATTGATGAAGTTGATAAACTAACTGGCCCTGTTTTAGGTCGTCCAAAATCTGCTACCTTTAGAACATGCGATGTAGTTGGTTTAGATACTTTAGTGCATGTAGCTAATGGCGTGGCACAAAGTTGCCCCAATGATGAAGCGATTGATGTATTTAAAATACCCGCCTACATCAATAAAATGGTAGAAAATAAATGGCTTGGTTCAAAAACAGAACAAGGCTTTTTTAAGAAAGTGAAAGGAGAAAATGGGAAAAGCGAAATTCATGCTTTAGACCTTAAAACCCTTAGTTACCTTGCCTCTCAAAAAGTTAAATTTGCAACATTAGAAAGCACAAAAACGATTGATAATTTAAAAGATAGAGTAAAAGTTTTAATCTGTGGCAAAGACAAAGCTGGAGATTTTTATCGTGCCTCTTTCTTTAGTTTATTTGAATATGTAAGCAACAGAATACCCGAAATTTCTGATGATTTATTTAAAATAGATGATGCCATGAAAGCAGGATTTGGCTGGGAATTAGGGCCATTTGAATATTGGGATGCTATGGGTGTTAGTGAAATGGTTGCTGCAATGGAAATTGCTGGTAACAAGCCTGCAGCTTGGGTTAAAGAAATGTTAAATGCTGGTTATCATTCATTTTATCAAATTAAAGAAGGTAAACCTTACTATTATGATGCGGTTAGAACCAAATCACTTGCCAAAATTCCAGGAACCGAATCTTTTATACTGCTCGACCATATTCGCGAAAACAAAACAATTTGGAAAAATGCTGGCTCCTCAATTACAGATATAGGTGACGGCATCATCAATCTTGAGTTTCATTCAAAAATGAATAGTATTGGAGGCGAAGTTATTGCCGGTGTTAACAAAGCCATAGAAATAGCTGAAAAAGAATTTGCAGGATTAGTAATAAGTAACGAAGGTGCAAACTTTAGCGCAGGTGCTAACGTAGGTATGATTTTCATGATGGCTGTTGAGCAAGAGTATGATGAATTAAACTTTGCAATAAAAGCATTTCAAAATACAATGATGCGTTGTCGTTATTCTTCAATTCCGGTTGTTGTAGCGCCTCATAACATGGCACTTGGTGGCTCTTGCGAAATGTCGATGCACTCTGATAAAGTAGTTGCGCATGGCGAAACATACATGGGCTTAGTTGAATTTGGAGTAGGTTTAATTCCTGGCGGTGGTGGTACCAAAGAGTTTGCGTTACGACTTTCTGATGAATTAATGGATGGCGATATTGAACTGAATAAATTTAGAGATCGTTTTTTAACCATAGGACAAGCCAAAGTTTCGACATCGGCTCATGAAGCTTTTGATTTAGGTTATTTGAGAAAAGGAATTGATGAAGTTGTAATATCAAGAGCGCGTTTATTAAGCGAAGCCAAAGCTGCTTGTCTAAATTTAGCTAATGATGGATATACGCAACCTGCACCAAGAAAAGATATTAAAGTACTAGGAAAGCAAGCACTAGGCCTAGCTTATTTAGGTGCAAATTCAATGTTGAGCGGACATTATATTAGCGAACATGATGCAAAAATTTCTCAAAAATTAGCCTATGTATTATGTGGTGGCGATTTATCTGCCCCAACTTTAGTAAGCGAACAATATTTATTAGACCTAGAACGTGAAGCATTTTTAAGTTTGTGTGGCGAAAAGAAAACTCTTGAACGTTTGCAATCTATTTTAACTGGTGGAAAAATTTTAAGGAATTGATTTTTTACTTGGGTTAAATGGTTTGGAGTATTGAGATTTGGAGATGTGAGTATTGAGATTTAGGGATGTGGGTATTGAGATTAAGAGAAATGAGTATTGAGATTGGGAGATATGAGTATTGAGATTATGAGATGTGGGTATTGAGATTTGGGGATGTGGGTATTGAGATTTGGGGATGTGGGTATTGAGATTCTGTGATGTGTGTATTGAGATGTGGGTATTGAGATTATGAGATATGAGTATTGAGATGTGGGTATTGAGATTCTGTGATGTGTGTATTGAGATGTGGGTATTGAGATTATGAGATATGAGTATTGAGATTTTGGGAGATATGAGTATTGAGATTATGAGAAATGAGTATTGAGATTATGAGATATGAGTATTAAGATTGGGAGATATGAGTATTGAGATTGGGAGATATGAGTATTGAGATTGGGAGATATGAGTATTGAGATTGGGAGATATGAGTATTGAGATT
>CAIKXD010000282.1 GCA_903831265.1 uncultured Bacteroidota bacterium | reverse complement strand
TGGCTACAATCTATTAAAAGGAAAAGATTTTGAAAGTAAAAAACTTTGGTTGTTCGGCCGTTACGAGTGGATGGATCTAAACTACCGCATGCCTGTTAACGGAATTAAAGACAACCAAGTTAATCAACAATATTTTGTTGCGGGACTTACTTACAAGCCTACCATTGGGGTGGCCTTGAAATTTGATGTAGTGAATAGAATTTCTGGTACACCAAACCAAGCTTTTGTGATTAATCCTTTCCCTACACAATCGCCATACTATCGCAACAATGTGTTTTATAATTTGGGATTTGCCTATAATTTTTAAAACCAATGCAAAGAAGAAAATTTTTGAAAACCAGTTGCACTGTTTGTGTGGGTAGTCTTGCAGGAATTGCAACATTGTCATTGCTCGAAAGTTGCGCCACTGGTAAAATTGTTAAAAAAGAAATTAGCAATGATACTTTAACTGTTTCAACAACTGATTTTGAGCTAAATAAATCTTTCATCATTGTGCGCAGTAGTACTTTGAGTTATGATGTTTTAGTTAATAAAACCGATGATGCACATTATACGGCTATCCTTATGCAATGCACACATTATGATAATCCTGTATTTGCGAATAACAAGGAGATTTTTTGCCCTTCGCACGGCAGTAAATTTGATTTTAGTGGGAAAGTAAAAATAGAGCCAGCAAATGTAAATTTAAAATCTTACCGCACAGAATTAAAAGAGAATACCATCACAATATTTTTGAAATAAACGAATGAAATCAATTCTTAAATTTTTATTTATGGGCTTGTTTTTTGTTGCAATTTTAACTGCTTGTAAAGAGAAAACACCTGAACCAATTCCAGATATCACGCAAACAATTTTAATCGATTATTCAAATAACATTAGTTTGCATAGTTATACAGAATTGGCATTGGCCAGCGATCAATTGCACGCAGATATTTTGGCTTTTTCAGCTTCGCCAACAAAGGCTGGACTTGAAAAATGCCAAAGCGATTGGAAAGCAACCCGTGCCATTTGGGAGCAGTCTGAGGCCTCGCTATTCGGTCCTGTATCTACAAACAGCATCGACCCGCGCATCGATACTTGGCCCATTGATTTTAACCGTTTGGATTCCATTTTAAAAAGCAATGTTGTTTTCAATCAAATATACATCGAACAACTTGAAGAATCATTGAGAGGGTTTCATCCCATTGAGTATTTATTGTTTGGTAGAGGAGCAAGCAAACAATATACGCAATTTGATAATCGGCAGTTGGAATTTTTAGTAGCCTTGTCAGAAAATTTGAAAACACTAACAAGTTCATTAAAGTCTGATTGGGACATCAATGCTGGTAATTTTTACACAACATTTTCAAGTGCTGGAAACGGTAGCACACTTTATTCAACTAAAAAGGCAGCTTTCGAAGAAATAGCGAATGCTATGGTAGGTATTTGTGATGAGGTGGCCAATGGTAAAATTGGTGAAGTATTTATGACCTTGGATTCTACAAAAGAAGAATCACCCTTTGCTAAAAATTCTTTAACAGATTTTACTAACAATATCAATGGGGTTTTATATGCCTATCAATCAAAAAATACCATAGCTGATGGCAAAGGAATAGAAGATTTTGTTCGCCAATACAACCTAAGTTTAGATGGGGCTATCAAACAAAAACATGCAAGTGCTATAGCTGCACTTAATAATATTACCCTGCCTTTT
>CAIKXD010000281.1 GCA_903831265.1 uncultured Bacteroidota bacterium | reverse complement strand
GCAGATAATAACGCAGTCACAACGTGTAGGGCATAAGATATTCCAAAACCTACATTCTCAGGTTTAAAACGATTGGTGTGACCAAAGTTGGGTTGCTTAAATTCATATTCAAGCAATATTTCTTCAGATGAAACTGTCGTAGTTTTAATATTAACCCCCGGTGAGATTGCGCCCATCCAAAGATTAATTTGATTGATTAAAGTTTTATTTATGATTTCTGTGCCTAAAAGTTCATCTTTTATGATAGATTTAGGATGTATTAAGTTGTCAAAATTAATCTCATCATTGTGATAAGTTTCAATAAAATGGGCAGTATATTCCCCATAATTGCCTAAATTTTTATTTATGACAACAGAGGTATAACTTTTAGTGTGATTCGATTGTGGTGGAATTCTGTTTGCGTTTAAGTATTGGAAATTAGTGCTAAATAATGATTGGGTTTTATCAATTCTTACTATGCTTTCGTTGTAAAGATCGCGGGGCAAGTTTTTTTGCTTGAATGTATCTGCTTCTATTTCGTAGCCAAATTCCATTAAATAAGGCTCTTTATCCTTGAATTGTAAAGCAATAGATAAATTTTCATCTTTTTTACTATATTGATATAAAGCATCTTTAGTTGTACCAATGTTTACATAACCACCGTTACCTGCTTGCAATTTCAATTCACCATTTTCAATTCTATCTGACTGACGAAGTAACAGTAATGATTGCACAAATGAAGATTTGCCCATGCCATTCAAACCCATCAGAACATTGAGTTTACGCAATGGAAAATATTTGCTTTTGATAGATTTAAAATTTCTTAACTCTATTGATTGTATCATATTTTATAGTTCTATTGTTTGCTGTATTAAATTTTTAAGCTCGTGATGTCGATAATAAACTCTATTTCTGTCGCCTGTAGAACTAGTAACAGCTGTAAAGAATTTTTCATCATCTCTTAGTAAATTGTATAACCCTTTTTTAAATTCTTCTGCCTTTGATTTTAAATGCTCTCTTTGCGCATCACTTAATAAAGCAATTTGAGTAGCTAAAGCATCAAACAAAGCTTTGTTTATTGGCGGTAACCTTTTATAATTACTGTATATTTTCCTAAAGGCTTCGTTCCCGAATATTTGGTATGAAGCTTTCATTGCTTCGCTATAGTTGTATGTAATTTTGTCTTTTTCTTCATCCGTCATATTATTGATACTTGCCATTGCTTTGCTCATAAATGTATCTAAATCGGGGCTATAGTTTTCATAGCCAAAAAGATAAAAACACAAAAAGCGATTCGCAAAATCTCGGTCCAACATTCGGTTTGTTTTTATTTTGTTTTGCGTAGCTATTAAAAACTCCTTATTTTTTGCTAAATCTGCAATGAACATTGCGGGCTTGCCTTGAAATAGTGCGTGCCTTATCTCTTGAGGTTCTAATACTAAACCTCCTGTATTTATACGCTTAAAAATGTTAAACTTTACATCGGTAGGTGTACCAGGCATAATTTTGTAAATTACTACTTGGGCTTCCTCAATAATTCGTTGCAAATCTCCTGTAAGTTCATCAAATGTTTTTCCATTTAATTGTGTAAGAAATTCAAGTTTGGTCAATTTTAATTTTTTAGTTACACAAAAATTGCGAATACTACTTAGCCTTTGCAAACCATCTACAACCAACCAATTATTATCATCTGAAGCATCAAAAAAGAATGCAGGTAATGGAAAACGAATGAGAATACTTTCTATTAAACGGCTTTGTTTTACCACATCCCAAAGGTCGTCTTGACGCTGAAAATAAGTAGTAGTATCCATTTGAATACTCTTTCTTGCTATACGCTTTATAAGTGTATCTAAAGATGGTGTTTTTGTTTCGATATTAATAAGAATAGGGTCAAATGGCTTTTCCATTACTAACACATCTGTATCAATCGTTTCTACTTCTACTTCAACCTCTTCATCTTGATTGCCATATAAATCCTGTTTTTGTTGCATATCTATATCCTTTTTGTATTCCATTTTATTATATTTTTTTTACAATGTAACAATTTCCCGTTACCGCCTCAGCTCCTTTTGCCATTGCTGATTAATCCGCTTTTGGGCTTCCGTTTTGATGTGTTCGATTATGAATTTTTGTTCTTG
>CAIKXD010000280.1 GCA_903831265.1 uncultured Bacteroidota bacterium | reverse complement strand
GTGGATACTGATGGTTTTTTTTACTAAATCATCTTTATCAGCAACATATTGGTACAAAGTCTTTTTGGAGATACTTAATTCTCTTGCTACATCATCCATTGTAATACTTCGGATGCCATAGCGCATGAATAATTTTTGGGATATCTGACAAATTCTAACTAACATTTTTTGGTGGTGCAAAATAATGTTAAATAAACCGAGGAAACAAATTTGATTTCTAAAGTTTCCGTAGTTTATTGATGAAGGTTAATTTATATCGGATAAAAATTCATGGGTGTTTAAGATTGTAATAACTTTTTACCAAATTGTATGCTAACGGGGTACGAATTTACGAACCTTATTTTAATAT
The DNA here is from genome assembly GCA_903831265.1 of uncultured Bacteroidota bacterium. Lineage (GTDB taxonomy): Bacteria > Bacteroidota > Bacteroidia > UBA4408 > UBA4408 > CAIKXD01. The sequence continues at coordinate 1,668 of CAIKXD010000280.1, read as the reverse complement.
AAGGTTAAATTCTTTGTATTTGAATTAGAGATTTTTAGAAAACAAAAAAGCTACCTAAAAATAAGTAGCTTCTTTGCATCAGCATATAACATGAGGAATTGCAAAAACAGAATTTACAATCACATTTAATAGATAGACGCAATGGTTTTAAAAAAGTTGCAAAGGGGAGTGATTAATGACGGGAAAATGACAGAGAACCAATTTGATAATGTGTCAATTTGGTAATTTGATAATATTTGAAGTATTGCTAATATTAAAGGTATTGCTTTTTTAATGCAGTAAATTTGTTGATATACAATTGGAGAAAAGCCAACTAAAATTATATTTTTTGAACAAGCTATTCTTAATATTATCAAATTATATTTGCACTAGTAAAATAGGCTTTATAGTTCAACGGATAGAACGAGGGTTTCCGAAGCCCTAAATTCAGGTTCGATTCCTGATAAAGCCACAAGCTTTTGACTGTTTTTGCAGCCGAAGGCTCAATTATACTTTGCAAGGGCGTTGAAAATTTATTTTCAAAAGACTAGGCAAATTATAATTGAAAATGCGAAGCATTTTGCAAAAACAGACAAAAGCTTGTTAGGCCACCCCCCGAGAGGAACAACGCAGTTATCCCTGATAAAGTGGGTTGTAAAGGGTGCAGTTGGTGAGAACACCAACTGCGGCACAGAGGAACAACGCAGTTATCCCTGATAAAGCGGGTTGTAAAGGTGGTAGTTGGTGAGAACACCAACTGCGGCACAAGAACTAACTGGGGCAAGTTTTATTCATCTCATCAACACCAATTGAGCACTATACCCTAAATCTGGAATGCGAAGGGTATACAATCCGTTCTGAAGCTCAGCCAAGTTGAGCGCAATGTTTGAATCGAAAAAAATACCATTATATACTCGCCTGCTAGCAGGGTCATAGATGTCAATTGTGAATGGTTTTAGAACTGGATGTTCGAATCGTATATTCAAATTTCCTGGGCAAGGATTTGGGAAAATGTATACTGAATTTTTTTGAGTTGAAGCAAGGTCAATTTTTGAAACAAGATTAGACTTTACAAGTTGATAAACTTTAGTTTTTGAATTTATCTTATAGCTCGCAAAATAATTGCCATCAAGTATACCAGTGCCAAAAAAGAATGAATAGGAGCCACTCTGCAAAAAGGTATCCTTGAAAGAAGTGTCAACTGCTACACCCCATCTGTTGTATATGTTAACTGAAATTTTTGTTGAAGAAGCTATATCAAAACTAACTAAAGTTGAATCGCGAAAAGGGTTGTGAGAAAATCGCAAGCTGTCTTGGGCAAATGATTTACTTACGCCAATTAGTAAAAAGGCCAATAGAATTATCTGCTTTGGTGGTCTCATCCAAAGCAAATATAAGTAAATGTTAATGGTTTGTGCGACTCTTTTTTTGAGGTGAATGGATGCAGTTGGTGAGAACACCAACTGCGGAACATGCGAACACCAACTGCGGAACAGGAGAATGCCAGCGGCGGTAAATCTTATGCATAAAAAAAGCCCTCCATATCGAGGGCTTTTTTTGAATTATTTTAATTGACCTTAAACGGTCATGATTTCTTTTTCTTTGTCTACACCCAAAGCATCAATCTTAGCGATGGTAGCATCCAATTGCTTTTGCACTTTGGCTTCAGCATCTTTGGCTTCATCTTCG
>CAIKXD010000279.1 GCA_903831265.1 uncultured Bacteroidota bacterium | reverse complement strand
TCATGATCGCGAACAGCGGGCGCATAACCTCCCAAGGCAGCAATCCGCGCATTAGGAACTAAGTTTAAAAAATTATACACAGTATTTCCTCCTGTTTGCGCATAAACATTGCTCATCAACACAAAAAACAGAAAAATACCAATCGAGAACTGAGGCCCTAAAAACTTATTACTCATCATTAAAATGATTTTATTTTACAAAATACCAATACAAATAAACAAATCATTATTGAATTGTTTATCAAAACATTTAAAGCCTTTAATTTGCAGCAAAAACTTCTTAAATTTTAAAGTCAAAATTCACTCGCTAAATAACGAAACAACGCTGAAATTATTGTACCTATATTTTACAACTTTTTTAAAGAATAATTATGATTGAAATTTTCAAAATTGAGAAAATAATGTTGGCGGCACTGCTCAAAGCAGCTGGCATGAAAGAGGTTAAGAATAATGTACGTTGGCAAAAGTATATCAATACAAAACATATTACATTAGGAATTGAAACGGCTAAGCAACGTAAATTAGCAAAACAAGGATATCCTGAACTTAATCAACTGGCATTTGATGAACAATTGGAAGTACTTACTGCACTAATAAAACAAAGTGATATCTTAGAAGTAAAAAATCAATGCATTATGTTCTTGGATCAACATAAAAAGAAAAAATTAAATCACAAACATTGGCTTGTAATAAAAGAATGGGTAAAATATATCGATAATTGGGCACATTCAGATGGCTTATCATCAATATATACCATCATGCTACAAAATCATCAAGAATTAATTTATCCTCAATTGCAACAATGGAATAAAAGCAAAAATCTATGGGAACGCAGACAGTCATTGGTTTGTTTATTTTATTACAGCAGAACAAGAAAGCAGTTTTTATCTTTTGAACAATGCATCGTACTAATTACTAATTTATTGGATGATAAGGAATACTACGTACAAAAAGGCTTAGGATGGGCTTTGCGCGAAGCCAGCAATGTGTATTACGAATACACTTTTGATTTTATACAACAACATATTAAACAAATAAAACCGGCTGCTTACAGCGCTGCCATTGAAAAACTATTACCACAACATAAGGAAATAGTGAAAGTAATGCGCAAAAAAAAATCCACCTTTTAGGGGTGGATTTTTTTTGGATGATAAAAATATTTATGCTGCAAGTTGAACATTAACTGCATTTAAACCTCTTTTACCTTCTTTAACTTCAAAGCTTACCTCGTCTCCGTCACGGATTTCCTGCTTTAAACCTGTTGCGTGAACAAAAATGTCTTCGCCTGTTTCATTGTCACAAATAAATCCAAAACCTTTGGAATAGTTGTAAAACTTTACTTTACCTTTTTTCATTGTACTTTAATTTTACTTTTTATTAATAATGGCACAAAGCTAACATAAAAACCGCAGCTTTTACCAAACCTTTCAAAATAAATTGTTTTTATCCCATAAAATAACAAACTTGTTAATCAAAAAGCGTGATTAATTTTTCAATCAACCTACAACTACTAATGATATTAAACAATGTAAAGTCTAAATTTGCTTGATTTAATCAAATAGAATTGTTACTAAACTTGCTCAAAAATATAGCTTTTAATTACAATAAATTTGTTTCAATGTTTTTGCTATTTCAATTTCAATTGAAAGAGCAAAAACAAGATCTTTTCATGCTTATTCTATTATAATCACCAAGCGTTTTATAGCTAAAAGAAGTTCGAAAGTTCTAACTTAATGCTTTTAGGGATAAAGTTTTTTATTTACCAATTTTTTTCGGAGTACATTAACGTCTATTTGTTTTAATTACTGTTGATGTGCTATTGGAGCACTATTTTTCTAATGTCAATTGTGTTTCCTTGTTGGTCAATAATGCGCACAAAATAGAGTCCATTACCGCCCCATGTTGTAAGATTCAAGTAGTCAGTTTGTTGAGTAATATTTGTCTGAAATACCTGTTGCCCTATTGAGTTTTCTATTTTCAGTTGGTAACCATTCATCGAAGCAAAATTGCCATAATTAATTGTTACATGATCGTTTGTAGGGTTTGGAAATATTTTAATGGTGTTTGAATTATTTGGTGGGTTCAATGCAGTAATTGTTGTATTGATAAGTAAAGTATCGGTAACCGCTATCAGCGTTGTATCTGTAATTGTGTTTATGCAAGTGTCAGCAATTGAAATAATCGCAACAATTGAAGTATCTATGCAGTTTCCTGAGGTAGTAATTACCCTGATCGGTTGATTATGTTCTGATAACTCAATATTAGCAATGCTCAAATTAGATGTATTGGTCCCTGAATAGTTTCCAACATCATTTAATATTTGAAAACCTTGACCTAAATCACTCTGCCATATATAAGTTGGATTAGGGTCTGATGTTGAAGCTGTAAATGTTGCAGGACTGCCAGTTGTAAAATAGTTGCTTTGAGGATTAATTGCAGTGTTACTGGCACAATTTGATGCATTGAACAAATTAGTAATTTCTTGTTGAGTTAACGCACGATTCCAGATGCCGATATCATCTAATTTACCCTTATAAATATTAGAATAGGGAGGTGAAATTAAGTCACTAAATCCTATACCTAGATTAAGGTTTTGCGTAGAATTTGACAGCACCAAATTGGTTAGTGTAGTTGATTCTTGTAGACCATTTTTATAAATATTTAAATTAATACCATTATAGGTCATAACAATATTTATAAAATTTACAGATGGTATATTTAAATTATTTCCAATAACCTCACTTTGGTTAAGATCTGTATTCATTACAGCGTATATTTTATTTTGATTTGGAGAGTTATCATTAATAATGTTAATAGCCAACCCAGTTCCGTTAGACACTCTTTCTCTTGAAATAAGTGAAGGCAATAAAGAGTTTTGTTCTAAGGGTAACGCCCAAATAGAAATTGTAAAATTACTTTGAAAATCATAAGCCAAATTACTCCCCAAATTAATGTAATCATTCAAACCATCAAAACTATAAGCTTGATTACCATTACCAAACCTATCTATGGTCAAAACAGCTCCATTCACTATTCCATTATTCCCATTCCCACTTTCGTCATTCGCATTCCCATTAAACGGCCACCAGCCAACAAGTCCATTTATTGGTACATAATTAGGCACATTTTGCGCAATTGTTGCAGCAGTAAGCCCTAGCGTTGCTGCTGTAATCAGAAGTAAACTTTTCTTTTTCATTTTTTTGATTTTGTTTTGTTCTACTCTGTCCCTCATTAGAGTTAGTATAAAAAATCAGCGTGGGACAGTTACCAACTTGCACAGGAGGGAGTCGAAGCCCTAGAAGCAGAGTATAGCAAAGCCCACGCCTTGACGTGAGCGTTTGTTTCTTCTCTCTGCTTCTTTAGAATTTTCGACTTTTCCTGTGCAGGATTAGCAAACGCTAATATGTTATTTCAGCCATATAGACTGTATTATTTTCTATTTCATTCTTTACATTTTTTGTTGCTTCAAAAGTAATGATTTATTCTTTTAACCAATATTTCCACGAAGTAATGTTCCTCAACAAATTTTCATGATAATATTAATTTATTCACGGGCTATTTTGAAACTCAAAATGGGAGCTAATAGACAAGATTTAAGGAAAATCAAGATATACTATTACTTAGGCACAACAAGTTCAGTCCGTTTATGGTTTAATTTTTCTTCTCTATTGATTTGTTATATCATCAAAATAACAAAAAAAGCCTGATTGTTATTACAATCAGGCTTTTTAAAAACTTTACTTATTGATTATTTTACAGAAATATCAACGTATTGTGCTTTTTCGTATTCAGCTCTTTTTTCGTTAAAATCCTTATTGTATTCAGGACCACCGACAACCGCAGCGATAGGAGCAAAACTTACTTTAGAAGCATCAGCACCTTTAGCTGCTAACATGCTAATGATTTTTGCTTTAGCATCAGCACCACGCTTTGCAGCTAACGCATCGTTAGTTCCAAATTTGGCTGTTGGTACTTTTGAAGCACTAGCCTCAATTTGAACAGTTACAGATTGACCAGCTTTAACCATTGCAGTTAATTGCTTCATAAACTGCATAAAATCTTTGTTTGTTGCGTCAATAGCAGTTTTGTTATACTTAAAGTAGGTTCTAAACTCAGCAGGCGCCTCAGGTAAAGTGTTCGGATCTTGTTTTCCTTTGTATTTTTTACCTTTGTTTTTAGGATCCTTATTAAAAGCTTCTTCTTTTGCTTTTTCTTCAGCAGCAACTCTTGCAACATCAGCATCAGCCTTAGCTTTAGCATCAGCGGCAGCTTGATTAGCAGCCTGTTCAGCAGCTTCACGTGCAGCCTTTTGTTCAGGAGTTTCTCCAATTGCTTTCATATAAATATCTCTACTTACTTCTTCATATTTATTTGCAGAAGTTAAATCAAAGTCTTCTTTAAATTTCTCAACACCATCAACCTCAACTTTAACAGAATATTTTGAACCTGGCATTAAGGGGAATTTTACTTTACCAGTATTATAATTACCATTGTAAGTTACTGATGAACCAGCACCACCCATTTGAGTTACAGTAGCAACAATTGGAGGGAACATAGTAGCTTCTGCATCGATGTTATTAATTACTTTACCAGTAAACACTGTCATTGGAGCAAGCGCCTTATCATTAAAAGTAACCATATATAAATCTAAACCACCCAAGCCTTCTTTACGTGTGGCAGCATAATAAGCATCTTTACCATTCATGGTAGGATAAAAAGATGTTTCATCATCAGGGGAGTTTATTGGAAAACCCAAATTAGAAACTGCTCCAAATGTTTTGTCATTTGAATTATAAGATGACATAACGATATCTAATCCCCCCATTGTTTGATGGCCGTTAGACGCAAAATATAAAGTTTTTCCATCTATAGTCATCACTGGGTTTAATTCATCGTATGGTGTGTTAACTGTGTTTCCTAAGTTAAATGCTGGACCCCAAACACCATCTGCGCCTTTATCTGAACGATAGATATCAGTACCGCCTAAACCACCTTTTCTGTCACTCACAAAAAATATTGTATTACCGTCTGGTGTCATACAAGCACCTCTTTCCATAGCTTTGCTATTAATGTTGGCACCTAATTCAACAGGTGTGTTCCAAGTTTCGCCTTTGGCTTCAGATAAATAAATATTACCATTTAGCTTTTCGCTTTTCCAACATAAAATTTTCGAACCATCAGCAGCAATACCAACTATTGCATCATTTTCATCAACATTAATGTTAGCACTTAACAACACTGGTGAACTCCAGTTTCCGTCTTTTTCATAAGAAACTAAAGCGCTTTCAAAATAGGAACCATCAACATCTTGATAATTACCAGAACCTTCACGCTTGGAGTTAAAAATTAAAGAAGACTCATCAGGCGTCAAAAAAGCTTCGTACTCTGGAAATTTACTATTTACATTAGCACCTAAATTTTTGATAGTTACGTTTACTGGCTTTTTTACAGCTGCTGCTGCAAACTGGCACATTGCAATATGACGGTCGATTTCTGCAAGCAGTTCCTTATTTTTTGTTCCAACCAATGCTTTATATTTTGAAAATTGATCTTCAGCATTTTCAAATTGCATGTTAATTTGATAAGCATTTGCTAAGTCATAAAATGCAATTTCTGGCGCTCTTTTCTCAGAAGCAGACATTTCTTCATAATTTTTTGAAGTGTTAACTACTGCCTTCTCTAAAAATGGAATAGCTCTTGACTTGTCGCCTGCTGTCATTAAATAACAGAAGCCCGCCTTATAACTCACGTTTGAATTATTTGCGTCAGCGGTGGCTAATTCCACATAAATTGGGAGTGCTTCGCTATAATTCCTATACTGAAGGTGATACTCAGCATCGCTAAATTTCTTTGCAAAGTCAGGACCTTGCGCGAATACAGCAGAAACGCTGATTAAAAACAGCAAAGTAAATAATTTTAGGTTTTTCATCGTTTTTATAAATTTGATATGTAGTTTCTATTATAGTTGGCAAAAGTATATTTAATCGTCAAATAAACAAAACAATTGGTTTAAACGGATTAATTATTTTTACACGAATACTGTTAAAATTTCATCTAAATGATTCTATTCAAATCAAAAGCTTCTAAATAATCGGCTACTCTGCGCACAAAACTTCCTCCCAGTGAGCCATCTACCACCCTATGGTCATAGCTATGAGACAGGAACATCATATGCCTTATACCGATAGTATCTCCTTGCGGTGTTTCTATAACAACTGGCTTTTTCTTAATTGCTCCAACCGCCATAATCGCAACCTGAGGTTGATTAATGATTGGTGTTCCCATTACATTTCCAAAGGAGCCTACATTTGTTAAAGTAAAGGTACCGCCCGAAATTTCATCTGGTGTTAGCTTTCCTGCACGTGCTCTGTTCGCCAAATCATTTACTGCTTTTGTAAGACCTATCAAGTTCTTTTGATCTGCATTTTTAATTACTGGTACAATTAAATTGCCAGATGGCAATGCAGCTGCCATTCCAATATTAATATCTTTTCTTTTGATGATATTATTTCCATCAACAGCAATATTAATCATTGGAAAATCTTTAATGGCTCTTGCAATTGCTTCAATAAAAATTGGAGTAAAGGTTATTTTCTCGCTTTCTCTTTTTTCGAATGCGTTTTTAATTTTATCGCGCCACATTACAATGTTGGTAACATCTGCCTCAACAAAGGAAGTAACATGTGGAGAAGTGTGCTTGCTCTTTACCATATGATCGGCAATGAGTTTGCGCATTCTATCCATTTCAATAATTTCATCGCCAGCATTCACACTTACTGTTGATTTTGCTGGTGCTGAAGTTGTTGGTGCGCTGCTTACAGGTGCTGAAACAGCTGTTTGAGCTACAGGAGCAGGTTCGCTCACCACTGAAGCTGGTGCACTTTTGCGTTTAGCAATATAGTTTAAAAGATCTTCTTTTGTTAAACGCCCTTCTTTACCTGTCCCTGCAATTGCATCTAACTCCGCATTAGAAATCTGCTCTTCTTTGGCAATACTTTTTACCAAAGGAGAGTAAAATCTATCACCTGTGCTAACAATTGGTTGAGAAATAGGCTGTGCCGCAATTACTGGAGGAGTTTCTATTTTTGTTGCAGCAGCTGCTGGAGCAGCTAAACTTGATGAAGCGCTATCGGCAATAATGGCAATTACAGTTCCCACTTGAACAACGTCACCTTCATTAAATAAGCGTTTTACAAGAATTCCACCTTTTTGTGCTGGAACTTCCGAATCAACCTTATCGGTAGCAATCTCCAAAACTGACTCATCGGGAGCAACTGCGTCTCCTTCGTTTTTAAGCCATTTAGTAATGGTAGCTTCTGCCACGCTTTCACCCATCTTGGGCATTATCATATCATATTGTGCCATAGTAATTCTTATAATTTACGCCACAAAAGTAAACTAAAAAGGCAATAATAAAAGGATTGTTTTAAAGCAATTATTATTTCGAAATCATCATTTTTTGATGATGCTGCCAATTGCCATTTTCAAGATGAATAAAATAAACTCCATCATTTAAAAAAGCAACATCCAAAGAAATATTTTTGCTATTACTGTTGTTGACCAAATTTTGACTGTGCACTAAAGCCCCTTTTACATCAAAAATCTGAACTCCAGTGCTTACGTGTGATAAATCTTCTGGTAAATTTATTGTTATGGAATTTGAGCTTGGATTTGGGAAAATAGTTAGGTCTTTTGATGCCAAAAGTGTCTGTATATCAACACTGGATCCTTCTGTAATTAATTGATTTGAAGTGTAAATAAAATCGCCACTCGAATTACTTCCGCTGTTAGATGCATTACCGGCAGCATAAAATGTGATGTTACCAGCACCAACAGCTGGCGCAGTCCAATCAAAAGTAAAGGTAATGCTGTCTTGACTTAAATGATTTGGCGTCTTATGCACTGCATTCGTTCTTGAATTCCCTAAAACTGTGGCGCTAAGCGACTTGGCGTTTACTGAATTGGCAGTTTGAATTAATCCTCCATTGGCACCGCTTGGCAATAAAGCTTCGAAACCAAAACCAAATTTACCTAATCCTACTTTTTTAACCTTAACATTTATGGTATAAGTTATTCCCGGAAAATAAACCCAATTTGGCATGTTTGGACTGGAAATAGTAACACTTCCACCACCTGAATTTAAGGCATTTGTATTATGACATTGATTACAGGCATTTTCCCCAGGTGAACCAGTTTTCCCCTCTTTGCCGCCATTATTTGTGTATGCTATATCTGAAAAAATAATAATACCAATTGTGGTACTAAAAAGTAAAGCAATAATTTTTTTCTTTATCATATATTAATGAGAATAGTTGATTTTTTGAGTGTAAATGATGTTATCAAACCTCAATAACAAAACATACATTCCATTGTTCAACAATGGTAAAATAATTTCATTATTTGATTTGTTTACTGTTATCTCTTGATTCAAAATGATCCGTCCTGTAAGGTCCGATATGCAGCTACCACATCATTGTAACTCATTAGATTAAAAGGACCAATAGTCCCTTGATGATGACAGTTAGCACATTTGCTGTAAATTATTGATGCAATATTATTACTCCAATTATTGGTTTGCGCCATACCAAAAGATGAAACAAGGAACAAAATAAGGAGCAATTTACTTTTCATGTTTATTATTTCAATAATAGACTTCAAATATATAAAAAGGTTTGAATTTAGATTTAATTTAAATAAACATTTGATATGGTTTATTATCCAGTATACAAATTTGCTATTTAATACAGAACAATATAGCAATTAAAAAAGCCAACCGAGAGGGTTGGCTTTTAATTATTTCTTCGTTTCGGAAGCTTTGTTTTCCTTATATCTTTTGTCGGGCGTGCCATCTTTTTTTAAATTTTGGTTTGCCTTATATCTTTTATCTGGGGTGCCATCTTTTTTCATTACCGGCTTTCCTTGTGGGGCTGCTATACCATCTACAGGTTTAGTTGGTTTTGAGTTTACAGCAGCCTCTTTTTGAGGAGTACTTTGTGGCGCTTGCGTTGTAGCTTTGGGTTTTGAATTTGTAACTGAAACTGGCTCTGAAACCATTTTAACAGGCACTGGTTTAGGTTTTGTTGCTCCTTGTGCTGCTTTAGAGTCAGTCTTGGCATTTTGTGCGGACAACAAATGCATATTAAAAATGCATGCAATGGCAATAAGAATTAATTTTTTCATTTTAATATAGTTTATAGATTTTAAAAATTTGATGAACAACAAGTGTGCCAAGCTGCAACTTCAGTTTAGCTTAAACCCATTACTTTACCATCCACAATATCAATGTAAATTGCCTGAGGCACTTTAGGCAAGCCTGGCATTCGCATTATTTCTCCGGCAACTGCCACAATAAAACCAGCACCTCTATTGATAATTAAATTTTCGATGGTTAAAGTAAAATCGCTAGCCACACCAATTTGAGCCGCATCATCACTAAAAGAATATTGAGTTTTTGCTATACAAACAGGCAAATGCGTTAAATTTAAATCTATAATTTTTTTAAGCGCAGCTTCGGCCGTTTTAGTAAGATTTATGTCTTTTCCTCGATATACTTTTGTTACAATTTTTCTAATTTTTTCTGGAATTGAATCGTTAATTTCATAGGTATGCTGAATAGGCTTAGATGGTTTATTTTCGATGACTTCAATTACCTTTTCGGCCAACGCTATTGCACCTTTACCACCTTCAGCAAATCCATCATTTAGTGCAAAATCTGCACCTCTTTCTTTACACCAATTTTCGAGATAGCCAATTTCTTCATCTGTATCGAAGTTATATTGATTAAAGGCAACAATTACACTTTGTCCAAAATTTTGCAAATTTTCCAAATGTCTTTCCAAATTTTTCAAGCCGTTTTGTAAGCCTTTTTGGTCGGGCTTTTTGATACCTTCAATGGCAACGCCACCATGCATTTTAAGCGCTTGCGATGTAGTAACCAGCACCGCAGCTTTTGGAGAAATTCCTGCATTACGGCATTTAATGTTTAGGAATTTTTCAGCTCCTAAATCGGCTCCGAAACCAGCCTCCGTAATTACATAATCGCCAAATGTCATGGCCATTTTTGTAGCCATCACAGAATTGCAACCATGTGCAATATTTGCAAAAGGTCCTCCGTGTATAAATGCGGCTCCACCTTCTAAGGTCTGCACCAAATTTGGATTTAAAGCAT
>CAIKXD010000278.1 GCA_903831265.1 uncultured Bacteroidota bacterium | reverse complement strand
GCAGGCTTGGTAATCATACTACTCTGAAATATTAGAATAAACAAAAACACCAACAATGGCAATAGAGTATATCTTCCGTACTTTTTAGCTGAATCAGTCAAATTTATTGCAGTTGAAAATGCAAAGGGTTTTAACTTCTCTATTCGTTGTTGAATACTTGCAATTAACAATTCATTGTCAAACTTTTCATTCTGATCTTGCAACTGAAGTGTATTTAAGAGCTTGTCCTTTATTTCCGGAAAATAGTCCCCTATCATACTGGAGGCCTCTTTCCTCGAAAGTGATTTCAATATTTTATAACGCCTTAAAATTGGTATTATAACCGATACTGAAACAACAAAAACTGTAAGGAAGATAAAAACATAAAACAAAACAAGTCGAACCATACTGCCAAAATGCCCGAAGAATTCTAGCATTAGGGCGAGCAAAACATATAGCAAGACTAAAGCAAGACCTAACAAAAATCCTCTAATAGACTGATTGACGTAATACTTTTGAATGTATTCATCTAACTTAGCTTCTAATATATTTTTATTCTCCTTGCTCAAAAACAATAATTGTATTCAGACAAAAATAACGATTTGTAGCAAGATTTCTTGCCATAAGAATGTAAAAAATAACAAATTTTTGACACTGTTTTTTTTGGCTTCATTTTTGATTACATTTGTATGATTTAGTATTTAATATCATGAAACATCATTTAACAAGAATAAGCTTTATAGCTTTATTAATAATTGGTTTTGCTAGTGTGGCTTTTATTAACCAATCTAGTCCTAAAAAAAAGGCTGTTAAAAAGCCAACTGCCACAACCGCACAGGCTGCAAAAAATAAAATCATTTGGTATAGTATGACCGAAGGTTTTGCAAAAGCAAAAAAAGAAAACAAAATGATAGTGGTAGATGTGTATACCGATTGGTGCTACTGGTGTAAAGTGATGGATCAACAGACCTATGGCAATGCAGCTATCATCAAAAAAATGAATAAGAATTTTGTTGCTGTAAAATTCAATCCTGAAGTAAATGGCAAACATGTTGTAAATGGTGAAACCATGAGCTCAGATCAATTAGTTGGCTACCTAAATAAAGGTGGAAGAGTCCCAGGCTATCCTATGACTTACGTATGGAAAACATTATCAGATAATGCCTCAATTGCTCCTTATACAGGCTACCTAGATACCACAACTTTTAACGGTGTGATGAACAAATATATTCAAGAATAAGCATCACAACATTGTCAAAAAGAACCCAAAAACCGTATTTAATCGAAAATCTTGAAATTGAAACTGCAGCAGCAGAAGGTAAATCAATTGCAAGACACGATGGAAAAGTAATATTCATACCCTTCTCTGCTCCAGGTGATGTTGCAGATGTAATGGTTCAAAAACAGAAAAAATCTTACGCTGAAGGTCGAATTCAAAAACTACATACTGCATCTCCACTTAGAACCGAAGCTCTATGTTCTCATTTTGGAATTTGTGGTGGTTGCAAATGGCAACACGTGGATTAT
>CAIKXD010000277.1 GCA_903831265.1 uncultured Bacteroidota bacterium | reverse complement strand
TTCTAGAACCACCATTTGATTTAACAGTTGATTCGGGTAGTGAATTTAAAGGTGAATTTAAAGCTGGTATGAACGAACTAAATATAAACTTAAGAACAGCAACAGCGGGGCGATCAAATAGTCTAGCCTATGTAGAGTCTAAAAATGGATTATTAGGAAGATTAATACATAAATATCAGCTACACAAAGAAATAGAGACTAAAAAAGTCTGCCGAAAATGGGTAGCAATATTACCAACCATTATAAAGCTAATTAATGAACATGTAGTAGCACATAGCAAAACGCGACCAATTACTGACTTCCCTTTAGGAAAAATTGACTTCAATACATTCAAAGTTGGTGATAAGGTTCATATTGCTTTAGATAAGCCTATTGATTATCTAACCTCAAAACGGCTCCATGGTAGTTTTCGTGCATCCGATATTAGATGGAACCCTCAGATTAAAATTGTTAGACAAATACTACTCAGACCTGATACACCTATGCTATATTTAGTATCAGATGAAGACAAACCAAACCATTTGGACCCAAACGCCTACACTAGAAATAAATTACAATTAATTAATTAAAATTTATCTTTTTAAAACTTATTACAGATCATTTCAAATATATCTGCATCTCCTTCAATTATAAAGCGACTATCTTCATTTTTTTTCTTTACTACTGCTTTTGTTTTTAGTAGTTTTGGTTTAGCTACCTTCACTATTTTAGGTTCATCATCTGAAAATACATCTTCTGTTTTTGGTTTCTGTTGCATTTCTGCTACCATTCTTTTTAGCTGTTCAATTTCTTCTAAAGCACTGTTTAACTGTCTCTTTAAAATAGTATTTTCTAATGTTAAATCATCTTTAGGCTCTACTATATCTAAATCTAATTTATGTTCAATTTCTTTTGCTTCCTCTACTTCAATATCATCAAAATCATGAACCCATTTTTCACGATCAGAAATTAATTTAATTTGAACTTGAGTAAATTTGATGACTTCAATATTAGATGATTTATAAAGATTTTTATTGTCCTTAGATATTCCAACTTCTGCTAAGCGTTTAACAAAATCAAATTTATCAGAACACTTTAAACCATTTTGCTGGCAGTATTCTTTATAAGAGTCATAAAATGTACTTAATCTCATTGGTTTAATAATCTCATCTTTAGTTCTGATATATCTTTCTTTTAGAAATACATAGGATGAATGCAATGTCTTTGCTATTTGGTCCGCTTTTTCGTTATTAGCTGGCATATTATGCTGCGCGTTAAATCCTTTAGGAATTTTGATGTCTAAAAAGTAATTGAATAAGCATTCTCCTACTTCATTATTAAATACTTCATCGCGCATAAAAGCCCAATATTTGAAATCATATTTTTTAGCTGTATTGATTTCTAATATATAATATCTTCTTCCACTGCTATCTTTAATACATGGATTGTTAGAAGCTATGATATAATTATTGGTATTGTCTGATTCATATGATTTAATATATAAATCTCTAATCATTATTCGTTTGCTTGAAATCCAATCTTTTAGCTTTGAACCAACCTTCGACCACTGATCGGCATTAAATGATTCTAACTCTTCGAACATAACTAAGGATTTATTTTGTAAGCAGCTATTATTTAAAGATACTAATGGTTCAGAACCTGATTTTAAACAACATTTAAGACCTAAAACATGTTCAGATAACATTTCATAAAAGGTTGATTTTCCAACACCTTGTGCAGATGTCTTTAAATATAATGCGATATCCCATTTGCGTCCAGTACAATAACCAGCAGTAATTATCTTCATATAATTAAATGCTTCTTCATTATTACTACAAAGAACTTCTTTGATATAATTTAAGAAGAAATTAGCGCGGGTTTGTATCGCTTCAGAATATTCAGAAAATGCTTTATATTTACCATCATGCA